>JBDTYW010000206.1:0-4671 GCA_040005445.1 Candidatus Eiseniibacteriota bacterium | reverse complement strand
CGTGAACGCATTCGACTCGTCACAACTGTGCACGGCGTTCTTCGCGAAGTTCACGACCCGGATCTTCACGTTGTAGCGGGGCCCCGAGGGCACGGTCCAGGAGTAGGTCTTCTGGTTGCCGTTGCGCTTGGTCAGCCACAGCGGCGCGGAGGCGAAGTCATCGTACGAGACGTACACGACGAACGAGTCCACGCCGGCCGCGGCGGAGCCGGTATAACGGATCGTGTAAATCGATCCGGGCGAGAGGTTCTCCCCGCCGGCGGGCGCGGTCACCTCGGTCAACGGCTGCGTCGGCGGCGCGGGCGAGCCGGCCGCGCTGTCGCGCACGGCGTCGAGGCCGATCACGCCGCCGGTGCCGGTCGCGAGGTCGGCGAGGCGCAGCCGCACGGACCACCCTCGACGCCCGGTGTTGGACCACGAGAGCGGCGTGAGCTTGCTCGATCCCGGTCCGGTCGAGCGCGACAGTTCCTGCCCCGTGCAATCGTCGATCAGCGCGAGGTACGTCGAGTCGATCGACGTCGCGCCCGAGAGCTTGAACGCGAGCACGTCTCCCAGCAGCGTGAAGCGCGGCGAACGCAACCAGCCCGTACGGTCACCGAACTCGGGGCTCATGCACGTGGGGGAGTCGCCGGGCTGCCGGAGCGATTCGCCGGACCCGATCCAGCGCAGGCCCTCGGGCAGGGCGGGCGTGGCGCCGCGCAGGCGCGGCCCGTCGCTGTACACCGGTTGCGCGACGAACGCATCCCCGTCGAACGTCCATCCGGGCGGCAGCTTCGGGGACAGAAGCGGGCTGTAGGCGGTCGCGGTCGTGCTCACCGTGTCGATCAGGATCACGGAGGTCTGCGGGTTACACACGTCGTAGCGCACGCGCGAGAACAGGTTGACCGCGCCGTCGATCACGATCTCCCCGGCGCCGCCGCGGGCGTCGACGTCGATCGGCTCGCCGAACGCCCACGGCCCCGCCGAGGTCGGCGCGGTCAGCATCTGGGAGTGGAATCGCGTGTAGTGCAACTCGACGCGGTTGCCGCGGAACACCAGGCCCGGGCTCTCGATGTCCGAGTACGTCGTGGACACCGAATCGATCGCGAACGGGCCGATGTCGTTCCAGTGCAGGAGATCGAGCGACTCGGCGCGCCCGAGCGCCGGGTGGTTCGGGACGCTCGCGGTCTGGGCGGTGTAGATCAGGTTGTAGACGCCATTCTCAAAATAGACGAACGGATCGCGGCACGAACACGAGAAGGATTCGCTCCAGCGCGCCCAGCCCGAGGGCACGAGCACCGGGTTCTCCGGGGCGAGCAACCAGTTGTCGAGGTCGCCGCTGGTCATCGCCCCGATCACCTCGGAGCCGGTCGGGCTCTTGCCGGTGAACATGAGCACCCATCCTCCGCCGGGCGCGGCGGTCACGGCCGGCGCCCACACGCCGCGGTCGTACCAGCCGCCGCCACCGGCGGTGATCACGGTTGGGCGCTCGGTCCAGTGCGCCAGGTCCGTGCTCACGGCATGCCCGATCCGGGTCGTGGGAACGAGCGTGGTGGCCAGGTCCGTGTAGAACAAGTGCCAGGTTCCGCCGCTCTTGAGCAGCATGTGATCGGACATCCGCCGACCGTTGCTACCGTAGGACGGCGTCTCGAAGTCGAACAGGTTGTAGACGGTCGCGCGCGCGGGAGGCGGGCCGCCCGCGGCTCCCGCGAGCAGCAGAAGCGCGATCGCAAGCGCGGGCAGACGCGAGGGACGTGCCGGAGCACGCGCGGGGCAAGGCATCATGGGTCGTCTCGTGCGACGGCTCGGGTGCGCAACCTCGGAGCTGGGGGCCCCGATCAAGACCAGAAATAGATGCCCTCGAAACTCACATGGACCGGCCCGGTGAGTGTGGCGTCGCGCAAGGTCGCGCCTTCCACGGCCCCGAACGAAACCTGCAAGACCTCGCCGCTCGCCACCGTCAGCGAGACCGGCGCGCTTGCGCGTCCGGCGGCCACCAGCGCCGCCGCCGTCGCCACGGCCCCGGTGCCGCAGGCCAGGGTCTCGCCCTCGACGCCGCGTTCGAACGTGCGCAGTCGCCCGCTGGCGGGCCCGGTCACCGTCACCACGTCGACGTTCGCCCCCGCGGGGCCGAGCGTCCGGTGCGCACGCAGTCCCGGCGCGAACGCCGCCAGGTCGATCGCATCGACGTCGGGCGACTCGATCACCAGGTGCGGCACGCCCACCGTCACGAACGCGCCTTTGACCGGGCCGTCCGCCGTGTCGAACGTGCGCCCCAACTCGGGCGCGGCGACATCGCCCACACCGAGGTCGACCTGGTCGCCCCGCACGCGAGCTTCGTGCTGCCCGGCGGGAGTGGCGAAGCGAACCCGCCCGTCCCGGCCGAGCCCCCGCGTGACGGCGAACGCCGCGAGGCAGCGCCCCCCGTTTCCACAGAGGTCGGCCTCGCCCCCGTCGCGATTGTAATACCGCATGCGGAAGTCGAGGTTCCCTTCTCCCGGATCGAGGAACAGCACCCCGTCCGCCCCGATCCCGGTTCGACGATCGCAGGCCGCCACCACGAACCGCTCGAGGTCGCCCGACGGCGCGGCGGCCCGCCGATCGATCACGACGAAGTCGTTCCCCGCCCCGTGCATCTTGACGAACGGGACGCGCTGGACGTTCACCGGGGGGACTCCGTTCCGGGGGGTGCGGGCTCGAGAATCAGCGTGATCTTCGCCGCCGTCCCGCCCGGCAGCAGGTCGATCTCGACGGGCGGCGATACGGGTTCCGCGGCGGAGCGCGTGCGATCATCGTTGAGATCGCGGAACGCAACCAGTCGCCAGCGACCTGCCCGCAGGTTGCCGACGAACTTCCCGGCGACCACGTCCAGGATGCCGATCGGGACGCGGTCGGCCGCGATGGAGGTGTCCACCGGCACGAAGCGCGCCTCGACCCGCAACGGGGCGGAACCGGGCGCCAATGAGTCTAGCACAGCCCCTTCGACCACGGCCACGGCCTCGGGATCGACCGCCACCAGCCGCACGCCGCGCGCCGCGGGGGCCTCCGGGGTCAGCGCCAGCAGGCTGTCCGAGCGGCTCAGGAGGTCCGCGCCGGGCTCGAACGAGCGGTTGCGGTTGCGGTCGACGAAGGCATACAGCCGGTAGGTCCCGGGCACGGCGAGGCCGGGCAGCGTGAAGCGCCCCCCCTGCCGGGCCTGCCCCAGCGCGTCCATGTCGAACGCCGTCGAGTCGGGGTGGCGCCCGAGGTCGTCCCGGTAGGCCCAGATGTAGACCCCATCCGCCGCCACGCCGCGGCCCTCCACCAGGCCCTCGATCACGCCCGGCGGGAACGAATCGGCGGTCGTGAAGTGCACGACGAAGGCGCGCTCGAGCGCATCGCCGCGGAGATCGCGCGCACCCGGCGGGATCAGGAGCGTGTAGGTGCGACCGGCGACGAGCGGCGGGTCGGGGGTGAGCGCGATCGTCCGGCCGTTCTCCCAGCGCGCCTTCATGCTGCGTACCCCCGGCGAGAGCAGCACGTTCTGACCGACGCTCGCGCGGTCCATCGGCTCGCTGAACACCAGGCGAAGCGCCGCGTCGAGGGGAACCGCGGTTGCGCCGGAATCGGGCCCGGTGGACAAGAGCGAGGGCGGCAGGATGTCGCGCGGCCCGCCGGTCGGCGGCAGCTTGCGCGCGCACCCCGAGACCAGCGCGACGAGCAGGCCGGTGACGAGCGCAAGGCTTCGGGCGGAGAGTCGCGGGGCGCGGCGCACGATCAGAGGATGTAGCGCGTCAGGTCCGGGTCCTTGAGCACGGGCGCGAGGCGTCGGCGGACCTCGTCGCGCGTGATGCGCACGCGCTTGCGACGCGGGTGCGGAACCTCGAACAGCACATCCTCGAGCAGCGTCGAGAGCACGGTGTGCAGGCGCCGCGCCCCGATGTTCTCCGCCGAAGCGTTGACCAGCGTGGCGACCTTCGCGATCTCGCGCACGGCGGCGGAGTCGAGCACGAGGCGGCAATCGTCGGCCTTGAGCAGCGCCTTGTACTGCTTGAGCAGCGCGTTCTCGGGCTCGGTCAGGATGCGCACGAAGTCATCCTCGGAGAGCGACGACAGCTCGACTCGGATCGGAAAGCGGCCCTGGAGCTCGGGCAGCAGGTCCGAGGGCTTCGCCTGGTGGAACGCGCCCGAGGCGATGAACAGCACGTGGTCGGTCTTGATCATGCCGTAGCGGGTGGGCACGTTCGTGCCCTCGACGATCGGCAGGAGGTCGCGCTGCACGCCCTCGCGCGACACGTCCGGGCCGCCCTGGCGGCCTTCGCCGCGCGGGGCCGCGACCTTGTCGATCTCGTCGAGAAACACGATGCCTGTGTTCTCCGCGCGATCGAGCGCCTCGACGATCACCTTGTCCATGTCGAGCAGCTTCGAGACCTCGTCCTGGAACAGGATCTCGCGCGCCTCGGCGATCGCCACCTTGCGCCGCTTGCGACGCGGCGGCAACGAGTCGGCGAGGAACTCCGAGAGCCCCTGCTCCACGTCGTCGAACGGAAGGTGCGACATCAGCTCGGGCGGCGGCATGGCGCGGCTCTGCACCTCGATCTCGACCACGCGCTCCTCGAGTTCGCCCTTGAGCAACTGGCGACGGAGCTTCGCGCGCGTCGCCTTGCGGCGGCGCGCCGCCGGGTCGGGCTTCGCCGAGCGCGAGCGCCGCCC
>JBDTYW010000205.1:0-4676 GCA_040005445.1 Candidatus Eiseniibacteriota bacterium | reverse complement strand
CACGAGGCGCGCCTCCTGGTCGAGGACGTCACCTGCTCGGACCCGGCACTACGCGGCGCGTTTGCCTCGGCGGGGATGCTCGAAGGCCCGACGACGTCGAGCGCGAAGGCGATCGGCGCCGAAGGGTCCGAAGCGTGGGAGAACTGGCGCGCGGCCTACGCGTTCAACCCGCAACTCTCGGACGTGTATGCGCACACCGCGCGCTGGGCGCAGCGCGAGGGCGACCTCAAGCAGAGCCGCGGGCTCGTCGACTGGACGCTCACGCTGTCGCTCGACCTGCCGTCGTTCTGGGTCAACCTTGCGGCGCACCACGATGCCGCCGGCGAGCCGAACCGCTCGCTCCCCTGCCTCGAGCGCGCGGTGGCGGCAAACCCGCAGCACCGCCGCGCGCGCAAGGAGCTCGCGCTCTGGCTCGTGAGCCACGGACGGGGGCGCGAGGCGATCCCGCAGTTCGAGATCCTGCGTGACATCGCGCCCAACTATTCAGACGTGCGTTTTCATCTGGGATTGCTCTATCTCGACCGCGGGGATCTCGACCAGGCGGGCGACGAGCTCACGGCCGCGCTGGCGGCAAATCCACGCTACACGCGCGCGGCGCTGAACCTCGCGCGTGTGCGCTTCGAGCAGCACCGCTGGGAGGAGGCGCGAGCCGGTTACGAACGCGTGCTCTCGGACGGGCTCGACTCGTGCGAGATCCAGACCGCGCTCGCGGAGGTGCTCGACCGGCTGGGCGAGTCGGCCGAGGCCGAGGCTGCGTTCGCGCGCGCGGCCGCGCTCGACGACGCCGACGCGGGGCTACTGCGGACGCGGGCGGACTGGTACGAGCGTCATGACCGCCCCGACGAGGCGCGGGCCGATCGCGCCCGGCTCGACGGACTGCTCCGCCGGCACGACCAGCTCGACGAGGCGGCCTGAAGCCCGACTGCTAGCCGCGCTCCCCGATCGGCACGTAGGGCACGTCGTTCAGCCCGATCCACTCGGATTCCGGGCGGATGATGCGGTTGTTGCCGAGCTGCTCGATCACGTGCGCCGTCCAGCCGCTCATGCGCGCGACCGAGAACAGGCAGGTGTACATGTCGGGTGGGAACCCGAGCACGTAGTAGACCGTCGCCGAGTAGAAATCGACGTTCGGGTTCAAGCCCTTCTCCGCCTTGACGATCTCCTCCATCTTCGATGACCACTCGAACCACCAGGGCTGGCCGGCCTGCGCGCACAGCTCCTTCGACATGCGCCTCAGGTGCGTGGCGCGCGGGTCCTCGGTCTTGTAAACGCGGTGGCCGAAGCCCATCAGCAGCTTCTTGTCCGCCAGCGCCTGGCGCGTCCACTGCTCGATGCCCTTGATCTCGCCGGCGTCGACCTGCTGCTTGACCGCGAGCAGGGTCTTCATGACCGCCTCGTTCGCGCCGCCGTGGAGCGGACCCTTGAGACAGCCCACCGCGCCCGTGATCGCGGAGTGGATGTCGGTCAGCGTCGAGGTGATCACGCGCGCGGCAAAGGTCGAGGCGTTGAAGCCGTGGTCGGCGTGCAGGATGAGCGCGATGTCGAGCGACTTTGTCGCTGTCTCGTGAGGCTTCTCGCCGTTCAGCATCCAGATGAAGTTCGCGGCGTAGGAGAGCGAAGGATCGGGCGCGACCGGCTCCTTGCCCTTGCGCAGGCGCTCGATCGCGGCGGTCACGGTCGCGGTCTGCGCGGTCAGGCGGATCGCCTTGCGCTGCGTGGCCGGGATCGTATTGTCGTCCCTGTCCGGGTCGAAGTGGTGCAGCAGCGACACCGCGGTGCGCAGCGCGTCCATCGGGGCGACGCCGGGCGGGAGCCTGCGGAGCACGTCGATCACGCCGGGTGCGACCGGAGCCTCGCGCGCGAGCTGCGCCTCGAGGTCCTCGAGCTGGGCGCGCGTCGGCAGCTTGCCGAACCAGATCAGGTACGCCGTCTCCTCGAACGTGGATCTCGACGCGAGGTCGTGGATGTCGATGCCGCGGTAGATCAGCTTGCCCGCGATGCCGTCCACGGCCGAGATGGCGGTGGAGCCGACAGCGATTCCCTCGAGACCTGCTTTGACTTCCGGCACGTTGCTCTCTCCCTGGGCGCGCTCGGGGCGGCCCGTTCGGCTCGATGGCAAGGATTGGCGGGGGGACGGTGCGGCGGGGCCGGGTCCCTTGGGTCCAGAAATTCGGTGTGGTACGGGCTCAGGATAGCGGATTTGGCGGGGGGGTCAAGGCGCTGGGATCAATTCCGGGTGCGCCAGCAACGCAGGCCTGGGCCCGACGAACAGCACCTCCTCCTCGAGCCAGATCCCCGAGATCGCCTGCGCGCGGCACTTCATGATCTCGCCCAGCGTGAGCACCTCCTGGGCGGTGGCATGGCCGGCGTTGACGATGATGTTCGCGTGCTTGGGGAACACCATGGCGTCGCCGACGCGTAGGCCGCGGCAGTGCGCCTCGTCCAGTACCCTGCCGGCG
Organism: Candidatus Eiseniibacteriota bacterium; assembly: GCA_040005445.1. Taxonomy (GTDB): domain Bacteria; phylum Eisenbacteria; class RBG-16-71-46; order RBG-16-71-46; family DASYSL01; genus JANPEF01. The sequence goes on along the minus strand of JBDTYW010000205.1, from coordinate 2,217 downwards.
GGCACGCGGTGCGCGCCCGGCGACGGCGGCGGGAGATTCTTGAAGTAGCTGCCGGCGGTCGGCTCGGTGCGCCACTGGGGGTGCTTGACGCGGCGTTCCTCCAGCTTGTCCTCGATCACGGCGTCGATTTCCTCGCGGCGCGCGGGCTCGAGCCTGAGCCGGCTCTCGACCAGCACGTGGGTCTGCTCCTTCTTGAGCCGGGACTCGCGGTAATCGAAATCGAACCACGACGTGTCCACTGTGAACGCCGGGGAGCCGTCCTTGGGCGCGAGCACGCCGTCGATCACAAACTCGCTGATCGAGTGGCCATAGCAGCCGGCATTGCCGTGGATCGCGCCACCGATGTCGCCGGGCACGCCGGCGGCGAACTCGAGCGCGGCGCGCTCGAGGTCCCGGCACAGGTAGATGAACTCGAGGAAGTCCTTGCCCGCCTCGACCGTGGCGATCGCGGCGCCGGCGTCGAAGCGCACCTGGTTGCAGGCGACGTGGAGGACGAGGCCGCGGAAGCCCGCGTCGCGCACCAGCAGGTTCGATCCGCCGCCCAGCACGAACACGGGCAGCTCGGCCTCGGCGGCCGCGGCCAGCGCGCGCGGGACGTCCTCGGCGTGGCGGGCCTGGTAGAACCAGTCGGCGGGCCCCCCGATCTGGAGCGTGGTGTGGGCGCGCATGGGCTCGTTTTCGCGCAACACGGGGCCGACGGGTCCGAGACGCTCGGTGAACAACTTGCGGACGGACTCGCGCGTCGCCTGGGACAAGCTCACACCCCCACGATGTTGTAGCCGCAATCGACGTAGATGGTCTCGCCCGTGATGCCGCTAGAGAGGTCGGAGAGCAGGAAGTAGCCCGCGCGGCCGATATCCTCGAGCGTCACATTACGCTTGAGCGGGGCCTTCTCGGCGGCGTCGCCCACCATGCGCGCAAAGCCGCTGATACCGCGCGCGGAAAGGGTGGCGATCGGGCCGGCCGAGATGCAGTTGACGCGGATCCCGAGCGGGCCGAGCTCGAGCGCGAGTTGGCGGACGCACTGTTCGAGCGCGGCCTTGGCGCTGCCCATGACATTGTAATTGGGAACCGCGCGCTCCGCCGCGAGGTAGGACAGCGCGATCATGGCGCCCTGGCGGCCCTCCATGAGCGGGGTGGCGCGCTTCGCGAGCGCGACCAGGGAGTAGGCGCTGACCTCGAGCGCCACGCGCCAGCCCTCGCGGCCGGTGTCGCGGAACGCGCCCTCGAGGTCCTCGCGCTGGGCGAACGCGATGCAGTGCGCGAGGGCGTCGATCCCGCCCATTTCCTTGCGCACGACATCGAACGCGGCGTCCATCTGGGCGTCGTCGTTGACGTCGAGCGGCAGGAGCAGCGGGTTGTCGAGATTCGCCTCGGTGGCGAGTTCCTCGAGCGTGGGGCGGAAGCGGTCGCCCTGGTAGGTCAGGCACAGACGGGCGCCGCGCGCGGCGAGCGCCTGCGCGATCCCCCAGGCGATCGAGCGGTGGTTCGCGACGCCCAGGACGATCGCGTTCTTGCCGGTCAGGTCGTTTGCGGCCATGCGGGACCTCGGAGTGGGAGCGGACGGGGCCGGGCCCGCCAGCGCGGCCCTGCGGGTGAGCGAGAGGATCCGGACACCGGTCTCGAGGCCCCCCAACGCGATCGCCGGGGAACCTGAAACCAGTGCTAAGCTAGAATGCGTTGCGCGATTGCGCAAGGCTGGTGATTCGGACGCAGTCCGGCCCCCGGGAGCACGGCATGGGAGTCACCGAAGTCGTCGCGGATCAGCCCCTGTCCGGGCGCGTCGCGCTGGTCACCGGCGCGGCGCAGCCGGTCGGGCGTGCCTGTGCGATCGCCCTCGCGCGCGCCGGGTGCAATGTGGCGGCGTGCGACGACGACGATCACGGCGACGCGCTGGCGGATGTCGCCGCATACTGCCAGCGCGAGAGCGGGCGCGCGCAGGCGTTCTTGGCGGACGTGACGAGCGCCGAGGACGTCGAGCGGCTGTGGGTCGCGATCACCGCCGCGCTCGGCGCGCCGATCCTCCTGGTCAACGCCGCGGGCGCATCGCGTGCGCGGCCACTCGGAGCGTACTCGCCGGGCGAGTGGCAGGCCGCGGTGCGGGCCCATCTCGACGCCGCCTTCTACTGCGCCCGCGCCCTCCTGCCGGCCATGCGGGCGGCGGGGTTCGGGCGGATCCTGAACGTTGCGCATGCGCCGACCGCGGAGGCGCTGGTC
>JBDTYW010000204.1:0-4676 GCA_040005445.1 Candidatus Eiseniibacteriota bacterium | reverse complement strand
ATCAGGCGCCATGGCGCGTTGACACTAGGGTTTAGCCCCCCTAGTGTCAAGGCGATGACCCCTTCCAGGAAGCCCGCCAAGGGCGCCCGTTCGAGCGCCCCGCGCCCGGCGCGCAAGCCCGCGCCGTCGCACCTCGACGCCGAGGGCAAGGCGCGCATGGTCGACGTCGGCGCCAAGCCCGAGACCCAGCGCGAGGCGCTCGCGCGCGGCTGCGTGTTCATGAAGAAGGCGACGCTCGCGGTCGTGCGCAAGAACGGCGCGGCCAAGGGCGACGTGCTGACGGTCGCAAAGCTTGCGGCGATCGGCGCGGCCAAGAAGACCGGCGAGTTGATCCCGCTCGCCCACACCCTCGCGCTCGACGGCATCGAGGTGTCGTTCCGGCTCGACAACGCGGGGCCCTCGATCGCGATCGAGGCGCGCGTCGCATCGTACGGGCGCACCGGCGTCGAGATGGAAGCGCTGACCGCGGTGTCGGTCGCGGCGCTCACGATCTACGACATGCTCAAGGCGGTGGACCGCGGCATGGTGATCGGCGAGATCGCCCTGTGGGAGAAGCGCGGAGGCAAGAGTGGCGACTGGCGACGCAAAGCCTGACCCGGTGCCCGCCCGCTCCCCCGACTCCCCCGCCCGGCGCTTCGTCCCGTTCGACGAGGCGCGCGCGACGATCCTCGCCCGGGCTGCTTCCCTCCTCATGCCGACGGAGTTCGTGCCGATCGACGAAGCGCTCGGGCGGACGCTGCGCGAGAACCTGGTTGCTTCGGAGCCCTCGCCCCGCTTCGCGAACTCGGCGATGGACGGGTTCGCGGTGCGCTCCGTCGACGTCGCGTCCGCCGGGCCCGATGCGCCGGTTTCGCTGCGCGTCGTCGAGACCGTGCCCGCCGGGCGCGTCGCCACGCTGACGATCGGCAAGGGCGAGGCAATCCGCCTGATGACCGGCGCCGCCATGCCCGAGGGCGCGGACGCGGTCCTGCCGGTCGAGCAGACCGTGGGCGGCCAGGCACCCGTCGTCCAGGCGCTGGCGTCGGTCGCCGCGGGCGAGCACGTGCGCGCCGCCGGCGAGGACTTTGCCGCGGGCACCGTGCTGGTCTCCCCGGGCCGCGTGATCGACCCGTCGGTGATCGGGATCCTCGCCACGCTCGGCCACCCCGACGCCGAGGTCTCGATGCTGCCGCGCGTCGCGGTGATCTCGACCGGCGACGAGTTGGTCGCCCCCGGCGCGGCGCTCGGCCCCGGGCAGATCCACGATTCGAACACGCACACGATCCGTGCGATGATCCGCGCCGCAGGCTGCGAGCCCGGCCCCTGCTGGCACGTCTTGGACGACGCCGAGGCGGTCGCCACCGCGATCGGCCGCGTCGCCGAGCACTGCGAGGCGATCATCACGCTCGGCGGCGTCTCCGCGGGCGACTTCGACCCGGTGAAGCAGGCGCTGCCCGCGCTCGGCGACGTGGAGCTGTGGCGCGTCGGGATGCGGCCCGGGCAGCCCCAGGCGTTCGGGACCGTGCGCGGGAAGCTGTTCTTCGGGCTGCCCGGCAATCCCGTTTCCTCGGCGGTCGTGTTCGAGATGCTGGTGCGGCCGGCGCTTTGGACCTTGCTGGGGCGGTCTGTCCTTGACCGGCCGTCTGTGCGGGCGGTGCTGGGGGATGCGGTGGTCTCGAAGGTGGGGCGGCGGGACTTCTTGCGAGTCACGCTCGAGGAGCTGTCTCCCGAGGAGAGTTTGGCGCTGGGGGTGGCCTATCGGGCGCGGCTGACGGGGACGCAGTCTAGTGGGGCGTTCTCGTCGGTGCTTACTGCAGATGGGCTCGCCATGGTGCCCGACGACAAGCCAGCGGCCGACCGTGGCGAGGTGCTCACGGTAGCATCTACCTTCTTGCCGAGAGGTGTTCATCCTAGAGGGCCGTCGAAATGAAGCGTAAGCTTCCGCGATGATTTACTCATCGATTCGGCGTTATATCAGAGACCTTCCACCTCAACACCAGAATGCGCTTGCGTGGTTTGATGACCACGCTGGCCAACTCGTTGGTTGGCCGGGCCAGCTTGGCGATGGAACTCTACTCGCCGGCAAGGCCAAAGGAATCTACAAACCCAAGTGGAGCACATACGCGCTAAGCGTACGGCAGTCTCTGACCGGCCCCTACCCTGACCGGGAGATTGTCCACCGGCCGGATGGTTCGTGGGTATTTGAGTATTTCCAGGAAGGGCTCGATATTCACGCGATGGAAGCGAGCTTCACGAATCAGGGCCTCATTGAGTGCATGAAGGGAATCGTCCCCGTTGGAGTATTTGTGCAGGTCAAAGAAAAACCAAAGCCAATGTACAAGGTGCTGGGACTCGCAATTGTCACGGGCTACGACGTTGGCTACTTCTATCTTGAGGGTTTTGGCGCTGCAGCGGTACGTGAGACGGACGACAGTACACTTGCGGCACCAGGCCTCGCACCAGAACGACGTGCAGACGAAATTGCCACCATGTTTGATCCAGCCTTAGCCGAGGATGAGCGGAAGAAGACACTGCGACAGGTGAGTGATCGACGTGGTCAGGCAGGATTTCGAAGTACGCTATTGGACGCGTATGGTGCACGATGCGCCATTTCTGGATATGAGGCGACGGAGGCGTTGGAAGCGGCGCACATCGTCCCCTATCGCGGCCTCACGACAAATCATCCCTCGAACGGATTACTGTTGCGCGCCGACCTGCACACCCTATTCGATCTCGGGCTTCTGGCGATCGATGAGTCCCTCGGGACGGTTCTGCTCGACGCCGACCTTCGCTCAACCCAATACGGAATGTATGTGGACACAAGACTTTCAGATCCTCGTGACGCACGCCTCCAGCCAAGTCGCAAAGCCCTTGCGATTCACCGCGAGTTCGCGAGGAGCCGCGGTCGGTTCTAGGCATATTGACAATGCTTACCTTAGCCGCTGACTGTTCGCGTGTCACCCTAGCGAGCTCCTTCAGGAAACGCGCCCCCGGTGCCCTTATGCTGGGGAACCGAGCAGAGTCGGACCCCGAACTCGGGCAGCGGACCTCACGGTGTTCCAATCAGGCGAATCCTCAATTCGGAATAACCCCGATCGCGGACGGCAATTCCGGAGGCACCGTCATGGTCGGCAGCGGCTCGAACTCCTCCTTCGGCGCCCCCACCTTCGAGTAGAGGAAGTCGAGCACGCGAAGCTGCGATCTCCACCCCTGGTCGAAAATCGAACCGGGTCGCCCGGGCATGAGCATCACCCTCGAGTTTTCCGCCTCCCACACGTCGATCTGCTCGTGGCCCCCGCCGCCGGGATACCCGCGCCCGATCTCGCGCGCCACAACCGCCCCCACCAAGGGCCCCACCGCCACCCGACTCCACCACGGCCCACCCCGCCCCGCCGAGTCCACCCGCGCCATACCGTCCATCCACCTCGCGCCCGGCGAGTCCGCCACCACCCCCACGATCGACGAGTCCCTCGCCGCCACGGCCAGAGCCACAGTCGCTCCCATGCCCTCCCCCAGGACCGCCACAGGCGCTCCCAGGGCGCGCTCGTGGGCGAGGCGAATCGCGGCCTCCAGGTCCTGCTGCTCGAGGTAGCCGCCCGTCGTCCTCGTGCCCTCGCTTCCACCGTAGGACCGGAAGTCGAACGCGAGCACGATGAACCCCGCCCGATGGAGCCACGCGGCGTGCCGGAGCATCCGCGCCTTGCCCGAGACGAGGACTCCGGGGCGGACAAGGGTCCAGGGCCCGTCCTCGGCATGGGCCAGGACGACCACGGCGAGGTCCGGGCGGCGATTCGCGGGAGACGGCGGGATCCACCAGCCCTCGAGGCGTGTGCCGTCGCGGGCGCCGAGGGGGACGGTCTGGTAGGCCATGCCCGAGTCCGCCGGCGTCACCGCGGAGTGGGGCCCACGATGATCGAGGAGCAGAGAAGCAGTGAAAAACGAAATCGCGGTGACGGCCACGCCGGCCATCACCGCGATCAGGAGCCCCACGCCGATCCAGTGGGCGCGCAGCCAGGGAAACATCAGGGGAACACGGTCAGCACCGACTGGGTCGCCGCGTTCGTCAACGGCGCGGCCATCGTGCCGAACCAGAAGGTGGCGATCACCAGGGCCGTGATCGCGAGCGTCGCGGGGAGCGCGCTCGAAACCTCGAGCGGCTCGCCCTCGGGCTGGGTCATGTACATGACCACGACCGGGCGCAGGTAGTAGTAGACCGCGGCCACGCTGTTGAGCACGGCGACAATCACGAGCGCGGTGTGGCCCTTGGCGAGCGCCGCGCTGAACAGGTAGAGCTTGCCGACGAAGCCGGCCGTCGGCGGGATGCCCGCGAGGCCGAGCATGAACACGGTCATCGCGACGCCGAGCCACGGGTGCTTGAAGCCCGCGCCCGCCAGGTCCTGCACGCGCACGCGCTCGTCGGCGCCGCGGCCCAGGAGGCTCACGATGCCGAACGCGCCCAGGTTCATGATCGAGTAGACCGCGAGGTAGTAGAGCACCGCGGCCGCCCCGGCGGTGCCGCCGGCGATCACGCCGAGCAGCACGTAGCCGGCGTGCGCGATCGAGGAATAGGCCAGCATGCGCTTGAGGTTCGACTGGAGGATCGCAACCACGTTGCCGACCGTCATGGTGAGCATGCACAGGACCGTCAGCACCTCGGTCCAGTGGGGAGCCACGCCGGGCAGCGCGACCATGAGCAC
>JBDTYW010000203.1:0-4684 GCA_040005445.1 Candidatus Eiseniibacteriota bacterium | reverse complement strand
GGAGCGTGCGAGCTCGACCTTCGCGCCCGTCGAGTCGCCGAGCGTCTCCTCAGCCTTCGCATAACGACGGTCGGCCTCGGCGGAGAGATGACCCGGCTTGTCGTTCGAGGCCCAGGTCTCGGCCGCCACGATCCACGCCCGGGAGTCGCGTGGGCGCTCCTTCGTCAGGCCGTCGGCCTCGGCGCGGGCCTCGCGCTCCTCGCCGACGTGGAGCAACACCGCGGCCGCGAACGCGGCCGGCTCGATCTCGCCGGGCAGGCTCTTGCGCAGCGTGCGCACGACCTCGGCGGCGGCGTCGTTTTGCTTCATGGTCAAGTCGAGGCTCGCGAGCACGCGCCCGGCCTCGAAGTCCTTCGGGGCCTGCTGGAACAGCCAGCGCGCCTCGCGCGCCGCGTCCGGCCATTGCTCGAGCTTGATGTAGGCCTGCACCAGCCGACGGCGCGTCTGCCGGTCGTTCGGGTATTGCTGGAGCTGCGCCGCGTAGCCGCGCGCAGCCTCGGCGGTGCGCCCCGCGTGCTCGGCGACGAACGAGCGCGCGACGCTCAGCCCCGACAGGAACGGGTTGCTCTCGGCGACCTGCGCCAGCAGCGTGTCGGCCGCGCCCCAGTGCTCGAGGCGCGCCTCGAGGGTGCCGAGGCGATAGGCGGTCTCGGCATCGTCGGGGTCGATCTGGAATGCCCGTGCGTAGGCCTCGCGCGCCGCGGGCAACTGTCCTGCCTCGTCCTCGATGCGGCCGAGCGCGGACCAGGTGAGCAGGTTCGTCGAATCGGCGGCCAGCGCGCGCTGGAACGCGTCGCGCGCCTCGTCGACGCGCCCGGCCGCGGCGAGCGCCGAGCCCGCGATGAACTGCGCGCGCCCGGACTTCTCCCCGAGCGTGATCGCACGCCGCGCGTAATCGAGCCCGGAGCGCTCGTCCCCCGCCTGGAACGACAGCTCGCCGAGCTTGAGCGCGAGATCGGGCGCGGTCGGGTCATAGGCGAACGCGCGGCCGATCTCCTGGATCGCGCCCGCGAGATCGCCCGAAGCCTCGAGGTACACGCCCTGCAGGTAGTGGCGGAGCGCGTTGTCGCGGGCAGCGGCGGCGAGGTCGCCCGGGTCGGGCCGGTTCGCACGATTCGCCGCGCCCGTCGCCTTGCCGGCTGCAGCCGCAGCCGGGAGCGGGCCCGCGAAGGCGAGCAGGGACGCGGCCAGGGCGAGGGTCGGAATCCGGGATCTCAGGGGGGGCGTCATGGCTTCCCAGCCTACGCCAGAAGCCCGATGGATCACCACGCCGTTATCGCGCGAGGGGTGTGCAGTCGGCGTTCAGGCGGGCGTGCGACTTGCCGCGCCTAGGTTCGCCGCGGGTCCAGCAGGTCACTGAGCGCGTCGCCCACGAGGTTGAATCCGAGCACGGAGAGGAACACGGCCACCCCCGGCGCGGTCAGCACCCAGGGCGCGATCAGCACCAACTCGCGCCCCTGCGACAGCATCGAGCCCCACTCCGGCGTGGGCGGCTGCGCGCCGAGGCCGAGGAACGACAGCCCGGCGGCCTCGAGCACCGCGGTCGCCAGCCCGAGGCTCGCGGTCACGATGATCGGCCCGCTGATGTTCGGCAGGATCGCCCGCGCGAGAATGCGCCGGTCCCCCGCCCCGAGCGCGCGCGCCGCCTGCACGTACTCGAGGTCGCGCACCGTCAGCACCGAGCCGCGCACGATCCGCGCATATTGCGGCACCGCCATCACGCCCACCGCGATCATGGCATTGGTGAGCGAGGGCCCGAGGATCGCGACCACCACGATCGCCAGCAGGATCGACGGGAACGCGAGCATGAGGTCCATCAAGCGCATGCCGAGCATGTCGAACCAGCCGCCGTAGTAGCCGGCGAGCAGGCCGATCGTGCCGCCGAACAGGAGCGCGATCGCGACCGCGACCAGCCCGAGCCTCAGCGACACGCGCGATCCCCAGATCACGCGCGAGAACACGTCGCGCCCGAAGTCGTCGGTGCCGAACACGTAATTCGACGACGGCGCCTGGAGCCGCACCGCGAGGTCCTGCGCGAGCGGATCGTGGGGCGCGAGCGCCGGCGCGAACAGCGCGACGCCGAGGAACGCGAGCACGAGCAGCGACCCGATGACCGCGCCCCGGTGGCGCAGGAACTTGCGCACGCCCTTGTTCATCACTCCTCCGACCCGATCCGCACGCGCGGATCGGCGGCGGCGTACATCAGGTCCACCACGAGGTTGACCAGCACGAACACCGTGGCGAGCAGCAGCACGCCGCCCTGCACCGCGCGAAAGTCGCGCGCCGAGACCGCGAGCACGAGCCAGCGCCCGACGCCCGGCCAGGCGAAGATCGTCTCGGTGATGATCGCGCCGCCCAGCAGGTAGCCGAACTGGAGGCCGATCACGGTGATCGTCGGGATGAGCGCGTTCTTGAGCACGTGCACGCCGAGCACGCGCACCTCGCTCAGGCCCTTGGCCCATGCCGTGCGCACGTAGTCCTGCGTCAGCACGTCGAGCACGGCGGTGCGGGTCATGCGCGCGATCACGGCGAGCGGGATCGTCCCGAGCACGAACGCCGGCAGCAGCAGGTGCTTGATCGCATCGAGGAACGCCGCGGGCTTGCCCGCGACCAGCGTGTCGATCAGGAGGAAGCCGGTCGCGCGCGGGATGTCGAACGACGGATCGAGGCGCCCCGCCAGCGGGAGCCAGCCGAGCCGGACGGAGAACAGCAGGATGACGAGCAGGCCGAGCCAGAAGATCGGCATCGACACGCCGGCGAGCGAACCGGCCATCACGAACACGTCGAAGAACGAGCGCCGCCAGCGCGCCGCAAGGATGCCGGCGAGCACGCCGAAGAACGAGGCGAACAGGATCGCCGCGAGCGCGAGCTCGAAGGTGGCGGGGAAGCGGTCGGTCATCTCGACGATGATCTTCTCGCGCGTCTTGAGCGAGCGGCCGAGATCGCCGGTGGCGAGGCCGGAGAGGAAGCGTCCGTACTGGACCCACAGCGGCTTGTCGAGGCCGAGCTCGACGCGCAGCGCCGCCGCGGCCTCGGGCGTCGCGCGCTCGCCCAGCATCACGGTCGCCGGGTCGCCGGGCACGAGATGAATGAGCGAGAACGTGAGCATGCTCATGCCCAGCAGCGTGGGCACGATCAGCGCGAGGCGGCGCAGGATATAGGGCAGCACGGCGGCGCACCCGGGGCGTTAGGCCCCCGGCTGGATCCAGGTCTTGCGGAAGCGTACCTTGCCGGTCGGGTTCAGCAGGAAGCCGTGCACCTTCTTGTCGAACGCCGCGAGCTGCGTCATGTGCGCGATCGGCACCCACGGCGCATCGTCGTGGACGATCACCTGCGCCTGCTGGTAGAGCGCGGTGCGCTGCGCGACGTCGGTCTCCTCCTGCGCCCGGACCAGCAGGTCGTGGAGCGCGTCGCTGCGGTAGAACGCGACGTTCTGCGCCGGGATCTTCGCGGATTCCTTGTCGAGCAGCACGTAGAGGAAGTTGTCCGGATCCCCGTTGTCGCCGGTCCAGCCGAGCAGGCACATCTCGTGCTGGCCGTGCTGGGTCGCATCGAGGTACGTCCCCCACTCGAGCGTCTTGATCGAGGCGTCGATGCCGACCGCCTTGAGGTCGGACTGGATCGCCTCGGCGATCTTGAGCGGATCGGGCATGTACGGCCGCGGCCCGGACATCGCCCACAGGACGGTCTTGAAGCCGTTCGGCAGGCCGGCCTGCGCGAGCAGCTGCTTCGCCTTCGCGGGGTCGTAGGCGTAGGGCGTGATCGACTTGTTGTAGCCCCAGAGCGTGGGCGGCATCGGGTTGACGGCGGGCGTGCCGAAGCCGCCGTAGAGCCCCTTGACGATCGCCTCGCGGTTGATCGCGTAGTTGACCGCGAGGCGCACATCCTTCTTCTCGTACGGCGGCTTGTCCATGTTCATCGCGAGGTAGCCGATGTTCATGCCGGGCTGCGTCAGCAGCCGGTACTTGCCGGCGTCGACGACGCGCCGCGCGAGGTCGGTGTTGAGGCCGTCGAGCCCCTGCACCGAGCCCTCTTCGAGCGCGAGGTAGCGCACCGTGTTCTCGGGGATCGAGCGGAACACGACGCGGTCGAGGTAGGGCTTCGCGCCCCAGTAGTCGGGATTGCGCTCGAGCGTGATGTGATCGTCCTTCACCCACTCGACGAAGCGGAACGGCCCGGTGCCGGACGGGTGCTTGAAGAAGTCCTCGCCGTACTTCTGCGCAGCGGCCGGGCTCACGATCCCGGCGAAGCCCATCGCCAGGTTCGCCAGGAACGGCGCGTTGCGCCGCTTGAGCGTGAACACGACCGTCGAATCGTCGGCCGCCTTCAGGTCCTTCACGATGTCGTCCATCGACATCGACTGCCAGTATGTGTACGGCCCGCCCACGCTGTGGAACGGGTGCGCCGGCCGCTTGTTGCGCTGGCGATCGAGCGAGAACACGACGGCAGCGGCGTTGAGCGGCGATCCGTCGTGGAAGCTCACACCCGGCCTGAGGTGGAACGTGTAGGTCAGGCCGTCCGGCGAGATCTCCCAGCGCTCGGCGAGTTCGGGCACGAGCTCGGTCGTGGTGTCGGCGAAGGACACGAGGTTCTCGTAGATGTTGTCGAGCACCTTGAACGACTCACCGTCGGTCTCGTGCCCCGGATCGAGGCGCACGGAATCATGTCCGCGCGCGTAGACCAG
>JBDTYW010000202.1:0-4694 GCA_040005445.1 Candidatus Eiseniibacteriota bacterium | reverse complement strand
GATCACGTTCGACTCGAACGTGCGCGCGTAGCCCCGGATCGTGAGCGGATAGGCCGCCCGCCCCGCGCGCGGCTCGAGCAGCACGACGTTGCGAGCGCGCGGCGCGGGAGCCGGCACCGCGCCGCCTCCCGGGGCAAGGTCGAGCGCTAGGCGCGCGGGACCGGCGAGCGCGACCGGGCGCACCAGCGCCGGCGCGGCGAGATGGAGGTCGAGGGAGAAGCGGCCGTCCCGCCCGTGCACGACGAACGCCGCGCCGACCAACCCGGACTCGAACGAGGTGTCCGCGGCGCCGACCGCGGTAACGCCCGCGGGAAGATCGAGCCGCACGATGCCGTAGGAGCGCAGCACGCGACCCGCGAGCGCGGGCGCCGACGCCACCGACGCTTCGCCGGCAAGCAGCGCGAGCGACACGCGCTCGCAGCCCTCGACCCGCGTACGCGCGAACGCTCCCGTGCTTTCGACCGAGTCCACAGGCGCGTGCCCCGAGGTCGCCGGCGCCGAGTCGAGCGGGCCGTCCTCGACCGCGCGCACGGCCGGGTCGCAGAGCGGCGGGTCGCCCGCCTCGCGCGCGGCCTCCCGCTCGCCGCCGCGCGAGCAGGCACCGAGCACGAGAGCACAGAGCGTCAGGAACAGGAGGACACGCCGAACAGGATTACGCATGACCGCACTCTAGGGCGCCGCCGGCGATCGAGCAAGACTGCGCACCGCATGGGGGCGCCTTGCGGGGTTCCACGCCCGGATGCTAACGTGGGGAACGCCCTCCAGCAGCCCCGGGTGCCGGCCGACCCTCTCTCGAACGGAGTTCCACCGCCCCATGCTCGTCCTCCTGTTGCGCCACGGTCCTGCGGGCAACGCGGACTCCGGACGCTGGCCGAACGATCGCGACCGCCCGCTGACATCGCTCGGAAAGAAGCGCACGCGCCGGGCCGCCCGCGGAATCGTCGCGCTCGCGCCGGACCTCGAGGCGATCTGGACCAGCCCGCTGCAGCGCGCCCGGGACTCCGCCGCGCTGGTCGCCCGCGCCTACGCGACTCCCCCGCCGGTGGTCGTCCTCGAGTCGCTCGCCCCGGGCGGGGACGTGCTGCCCGAGTTCGGCAAGCGCGGGCCGCGACGCGTGGTCCTGCTGGTCGGACACGAGCCCACGCTGGGCCTCCTGGCCGGGCAGATGCTGGCGCGCGACGGCCTCGCCCTGCCGTTCAGGAAGGCGGGCGGTTGCGCGATCGATTTCAACGGCGAGCCCCGGCGCGGCGCGGGCACGCTGGAATGGTTCCTGCCGCCCCGCCTGTTGCGGCAACTCGCGAAGCGCGCGCTCGAAGTCGAGGACGAATGACCGCGCCCACCCACACCTACGGAGCCAATCGGCCGGACTGGCCGGGGCGACTGTTCATCGTCGAGGGCATCGACGGTTCGGGCAAGAGCACGCAGCTCACGCTGCTCTCGCAGTGGCTGCAGAGCGAGGGTTACCCCGTGGTGTTCAGCGAATGGAACAGCTCTTCGATCGTGCGCGCGACCACGCGCCGCGGCAAGAAGCGCAGGATCCTCACGCCGCTCACGTTCTCGCTCCTGCACGCCACCGACTTCCACGACCGCGTCGAGCGCGAGATCGTGCCGTTCCTCAAGGCCGGCGCGATCGTGCTCGCCGACCGCTATGTCTACACGGCGTTCGCGCGCGACGTCGCGCGGGGCGTGAGTTCGCGCTGGGTGCGCTCGCTCTACCGGTTCGCGGTCGTTCCCACGATGGCGTTCTACTTCCGTACGCCGCTCGAGGTCGCGCTCAAGCGCATCCTCTCGGGGCGACCCAAGCTCAAGCACTACGAGGCTGGCATGGATCTCGAATTGCACCCCGACGTCCAGCAGTCGTACCGCCTGTTCCAGGCCCGCATCCTCGAGGAGTACGAGCGCATCGTCCCCGAGTACGACCTCACCGTCATGAACGCGACGCGCGCGATCGAGACCCAGCAGCGCGCGCTGCGCAAGGCGATCAAGCCGCATCTCGCGGGGCTCAGGCGCGTGGAGGAGGTGTCGTGAGCACGCCCGAAACCAGCCTGACGCGGCAGTTCGAGTTCTACGGCGAGAGCATCCCGGGCCTCGAGCCCGGCGATCTCACGGGCTGGTTGATCGTGATCGAAGGCACCGACGGTGTGGGCCGCACGACGCACGTGGACCACCTGCGCTCCGTGCTCGAGCGCGAGGGCTACGCGGTGGCCGAGACCGGGCTCACGCGCTCGGACCTCGCGGCCGAGGGCATCCGCCGGGCGAAGGAGGGCAACACGCTCGGCTCGAACGCCTACAACCTGTTCTACGCGACCGATTTTGCCGACCGCCTCGAGCGCCAGATCCTGCCCGCGCTGCGCGCCGGCTTCGTCATGCTGACCGACCGCTACATCTATTCCCTGCTGGCGCGCGCGATCGTGCGCGGCGCCGACGCCGACTGGATCAAGAGCGTGTATTCGTTCGCGCTCAGGCCCGACGCGGTCTACTACCTGCGCATCGAGGTGCCCGACCTCGTCCCGCGCGTCATCATGAACGGCGGCTTCGACTACTGGGAATCGGGCATGGACCTGCCGATGGGCGCGGACATCTACGACTCGTTCGTCAACTACCAGGCGCGCGTGATCGAGGAGCTGGATGAGCTCTCGCGCGAGTACGGCTTCGAGACGCTCGACGCCACGCGGCCGGTCGAGGAGACCGCCCACGACCTCGCCGAGCGCGTGCTCGGCCTGCTGCGCAGCAAGCCCCACAAGGACGAGGACGCGATGGCCACGGGCGGCTGACGTGCTCCACCACCCCGCCGTCACCGCCGCCCGCCTCGTGGCGGAACTCTCGGCCCGCACCGAATCCCTGCTCGACGCCGCCCGCCGCGTGCGCGTGCTCGCCGACGACGAGGCGATCCACGACCTGCGCGTCGCCGATCGCCGCCTCGCCGAGACACTGTCGCTGTGGCGCGCCGCACTCGACGACCGGCCGGCCCGGCGGGCGCGCCGTAGCCTTGCGCGCCTGCGCCGCCGCCTCGGCCTCGCGCGCGAGCGAGAGGTCCACCTCGGCCTGCTCCGCGCCCTCGAGGCCGACGCCCCGCCGCTCGCCGCCGAGGGCGCCCGCCTGCTGCGGCAACGCCTCGATCTTGGGCTCGCGCGCGCCCGGTCCGCCGCCGCGCGCACGGCCCGGCAGCGCCGCCTCGCGCGCATCCTCCGGCGTGTCGAGCGAGCCGGCGCCGGCCTTGCCGCCCGGGTCTCGACTGCGCCCGGCCTGGTCTCCCACGCCGCGGGGCGCGCAGCACGCCGGCTCGCCGACGCGCGCGCCGCGCTCGCCCGGGCAGCGCGCGAGGGCGACGACGAAACGCTCCACGCGGCCCGCCTTTGCGCGAAGAAGGCGCGCTATGCGCTCGAGAGCCTGGCGGCGGTCGGCATCCGGGAGGACGAAGCGGCGGTGTCGGAGCTGCGCAAGGCGCAGCGCCGGCTGGGAGAGGCGCACGACTGGGCAACGCTCGGAGACCGGGTGCGGCGTGTGCAGGCGCGGCGGGTGGCGCTCGCCCGGAGAAAGGCCTTCGCGGAGTTCCAGGGCGGCGACGAGGATGCCGCGCTGGCGGCGCTGCTCGCCTCCGTGGACGAGCGCCGGGCGGCGGCGCGCTACGCCTTCGGGGTGCCGGCTAGCGGCGCGGACGCGCGGCGCGAGGCGGGCGCCTGACCGGCTTGCGCGCCGCCGCCACGGCCTTCGCCGTCGCGAACACGACCCGTACCGGCCTTCCCACGAGCTTCGACAGCAGGCTCGCGCGCTCGCGCGCCGCCCACACCTCGAGCCGGGCACTCTCGCGCGCCACCACGCGCAGCGTCAGCGCTCCGCCGACCCGCGAGACCTGCACGCTGCGCACGAGCTGGTACTGGCTGCGGTCGAGCGCCTCGGCGATGCGCAGGATTGCCGCCAGCCAGCGCACCGTCCGGCGAGCCGGGCGACCGAGCGCGGCGTAACCGGGGTCGCTCTTCTTCGGCTTCGCCTTGCCGTGATAGCGCGCGACCGCCGCCACGATCTCGAGCTCCTCGGCCGGCAGCCCGCGCAGGCCGCCGTGCTTGATGATGTAGTAGGAATGCTCGGTGTGGCGATCGTGCTGGATGATCGACCCGATGTCGTGCAGCAGCCCGGCGTACTCGAGCAGACGGCGCGCGGAATCGTCCAGACCGTGCTCGCGAGAGAGACCGTCGAACAGCGAGAGCGACAGCCCGGTCACGTGGCGGGCGTGCATCTCGTCGCCGCGGAAGCGCTCGAGCAACTGCAACACGCTGCGCAAGCGCAGGTCCTCAACCGCATCGAGCTGCGAGATCTCCCGGGCGTGGCGCGCGATCTCATCGGCGAGCAGGCCCTCGCGCACGCCGAAGTCGGACAGCGTGATGCCGTCGGCCTTGACCTCCTCGAGCACGTGCAGCAGCACGATCCCGCCGTGCACGATGATCTCGGCCCGCTTGGGATCGATGCCCGGGATCCGGGCACGCTCGGCGACGCTCATGCCCTCGAGCCACGCCAGCACGCGCGTGAGCGCGCGTCGGGTGAGCACGTGGCCGTTGAGCTGCGCAATCGGGTCCCCGCCTTCGAGCGCGCGCGAGGCAAAGGCGAGCGCATGGATCGAGCCCGAGGACCCGTAGACCTGCCCGGGCTGAAGCGCCTGGACGGCCGCGAGGCCCGCCTTCGCCGACTTGCGCACG
>JBDTYW010000201.1:0-4730 GCA_040005445.1 Candidatus Eiseniibacteriota bacterium | reverse complement strand
AACGGCGCGCACGGTCTGCCGCTGTTCGGTTGCGGGGACTGGAACGACGGCATGAATCGCGTGGGCGAGCACGGCCGCGGCGAGAGCGTGTGGATGGGCTTCTTCCTGTGCGCCGTGATCGCCGACTTCGCGCCCTTGTGCGCTCGCCGGGGCGACGCCGATCGGCTGGCGCGCTACGCCGCCCACCGGGAGAAGCTCGTGGCCGCGCTCGAGGACGCGGGCTGGGACGGCGCCTGGTATCGCCGCGGCTACTACGATGACGGCACGCCGCTCGGTTCGAAGACGAGCGACGAGTGTAGGATCGACGCGCTCGCCCAGTCGTGGGCGGTGATCGCGGGCGTGGCCCCGCCCGCGCGCGCGCGCCAGGCGCTGGGCGCGGTCGAGCGTCAGCTCGTGTCGCCCGAGGCCGGTCTCGTGCGGCTGCTCGCGCCGCCGTTCGTCGACTCGGCGCACGATCCCGGCTACATCCGCGGCTACGTCGCGGGCGTGCGCGAGAACGGCGGCCAGTACACGCACGCGGCGCTGTGGTACGTGCGCGCGCTCGCCGAGGGCGGCCGGCGCGATCGCGCCGCAAGCGTGCTCGAGATGCTGAGCCCGATCAGCCATACGCAATCGGCGGGCCAGGTCGCGACCTACCAGGTCGAGCCCTACGTCATCGCCGCCGACGTGTACGGCGTCGAGCCGCACATCGGCCGCGGCGGCTGGACGTGGTACACGGGCTCGGCCGGGTGGATGATCCGCGTCACGCTCGAGTCCGTGCTCGGCCTGCGCGAAGAGGGAGGCCGGGCGTACGTCGTCCAGCCCCGTATTCCCGACGATTGGCCAGGGTACCGCGCTCGCCTGAGGCGCCCCGATGGTACGAGCTACGCGTTCGCGATCTCGAATCCCGAAGCCTCCGCCGAGGTTGTGGTCTCCGCGATGCTCGATGGCGCCCCGCTCGCGATCGAGCATGGCGCCGCGCGCGTGCCGATCGCGCACGATGGCCGCGCCCACGAGGTGGTGGTCACGCTCGGGCCGGGCGGCGCGTGAGGCGCGTTCGCGCCCTCTGGATCGCGCTCGCGCTCGCCGCGGGCGTCGTGGCGACCGGATGCGCCGGAAGCGGGACCGCGCGCCCCGCCGGCGATGCCGGCGCCACGCCGCGCGCGATCCGCGCATGGTCCGATCTCTCGCCCGTCCAGGCCGCGTTCCTCGACACGCTCGAGCTGCGCACGTTCCGCTTCTTCTGGGAGCAGACCGACTCGGCGACCGGCCTCTCGCCCGATCGCTGGCCGACCCGGTCGTTCGTCAGCGTGGCCGCCGTCGGCTTCGCGCTCACCGCCTACCCGATCGGCGCCGAGCGCGGCTACGTGCCGCGCGCCGCGGCCGCCGTGCGCGCGCGCAACACGCTGCGCTGGTTCGCCGGGGCGCCCATGGACACGTCCGTGGCCGGCGCAGCCGGCTACCGCGGCTTCTACTATCACTTCCTCGTGCCGGAGACCGGGCTGCGCTTCGAGAAGGTCGAGCTCTCGACCCAGGACACCGCGCTGCTGCTCGCGGGCGCCCTGTTCTGCCAGAGCTACTTCACGCGCGACACGCCGGTCGAGGCCGAGGTGCGCGCGCTCGCCGAGTCGCTCTACGCGCGCGCCGACTGGGCCTGGGCGCAGCCGCGCCCGCCGACGGTGTCGCTCGGATGGCATCCCGAGTCCGGCTTCCTGCCGTACGACTGGCGTGGCTACAACGAGACCGTGATCCTGCACGTGCTCGCGCTCGGCTCGACCACGCACCCGGTGGGCGAGGAGCTGTGGCCGGCGTTCACGCAGGGCTATCGCTGGGGCAGCTTCGAGGGTCAGGACTATCTCGGCTTTGCGCCACTGTTCGGCCACCAGTACAGCCACGTGTGGATCGACTTCCGTGGCATTCGGGATAGCGCGATGACCGCGCACGGGCTCGACTACTTCGAGAATTCGCGCCGGGCCACGCTCGCCCAGCGCGGTTACGCGATCACGAATCCATCCGCATTTGCCGGCTACGGCGCCGACGTGTGGGGGCTGACCGCGTGCGACGGCCCGCTTGACAGCACGCTGACGATCGACGGGCGCGCGCGCGAGTTCCACACCTACGCCGCGCGCGGCGCGTGCTTCACGCGGATCGAGGACGACGGCACGCTGGCGCCAACCGCCGTCGGCGGCTCGATCCCGTTCGCGCCCGAGGTCTGCGTGCCCGCGCTGATCGCGATGCGTGGGCGCTACGGCCCGCCGCTGTTCGGGCAGTACGGCTTCGTCGACGCGTTCAATCCCACGCTGGACGTCGCCGTGCGCACGCATCACGGGCGAGTCGTCCCGGGTGTCGGCTGGTTCGACACCGACTACCTCGGGATCGATCAGGGCCCGATCCTCGCGATGCTCGAGAACTGGCGCAGCGGCCTGGTCTGGAACACGATGCGCTCGAACCCGCACGTCGTGCGCGGACTCAAGCGCGCGGGCTTCAAGGGCGGCTGGCTCGAGTCCGCGGAGCCCGCGCGATGATGCGCCGCGCGCGGTTCGTTCCGCCCGGGCCCGGTCTCGGACTCGCGCGTGGACTCGCGCTCGCGGGCGCACTCGCGCTCGCCGGCTGCGCGGGGAGCGGCGACAGCGGCCGTACCACGATCCGCTTCTGGGCGATGGGCAAGGAGGGCGAGGTCGTGCGCGAGCTCGCCGACCAGTTCGAGCGCGAGCACCCGAACGTGCGCATCGAGGTCCAGGCGATCCCATGGTCCGCCGCGCACGAGAAGCTGCTGACCGCCTACGTGGGCCGCTCCTCGCCCGACGTCTCCCAGCTCGGCAACACGTGGATCCCCGAGTTCCAGGCGCTGAACGCGCTCGAGCCCCTGTCGGCGCGCGTCGCCGCCTCGCCCGACATCCCGCGTGCGCAGTTCTTCGACGGCATCTGGGAGACCAACGTCGTGGACGGCGAGACCTACGGCGTGCCGTGGTACGTCGACACCCGTGTCGTCTTCTACCGCAAGGACCTGCTCGCCCGCGCCGGCTACGCCGAGATGCCGGGCGACTGGGCGGGATGGCGCGCCGCGATGCAGGCGATCGTGAAGATGCAGGGCAAAGGCCACACCGCGATCCTGCTCCCGGTCAACGAGTGGACGGTGCCGGTCGTGCTCGGGCTGCAGGCCGGTTCGCCGCTGGTCGACGAGCACCTGAGCCTTGGGCGCTTCGAGGGCCCCGAGTTCCGGCGCGCGCTCGACTTCTACCTCGGCCTGTTCAAGGACGGGCTCGCGCCCGCGATCGCGAACACCGAGATCTCGAACCTCTACCAGGAGTTCTCGCGCGGCACGTTCGCGATGTACGTCACCGGGCCGTGGAACATCTCCGAGTTCAAGAGCCGCATGCCCGACTCGCTCAAGGATGCGTGGGGGACCGCGCCCATGCCCGGGCCGGACGGTCCCGAGAGCGGCGTGTCGACCGCCGGCGGCGCGAGCCTCGTGCTGTTCAAGGCGTCGCAGCACAAGGCCGAGGCCTGGCAGTTCGTTGAGTTCCTGTCGCGCCCCTCGTCGCAGGCGCGCTTCTTCGAGCTCGCGCGCGACCTGCCCGCGCGTCGCGACGCGTGGCTCGACTCCGCGCTCGTCAACGACCCGCGCGCAGCCGCGTTCCGCACGCAGCTCGAGCGCGTGCGCTCGACCCCGCGCGTGCCCGAGTGGGAGTTCATCGCGACCCGCCTCCAGGAGCGCGTCGAGGCGCGCGCGCGCGGCGCCCAGACGAGCGACTCGGCGATGGCCGGCCTCGACCGCGACGTCAACACGATCCTCGAGAAGCGGCGCTGGCTCCAGGCCCGGGCGGCCGGGCGATGAGCGCGCGCGGGGCCGGGGCGGGCACGCGCGGCGGCGCCGCGCTGATCGTGCGCCAGACGCGCGCCGGCTGGCTGTTCCTGCTGCCCGCGCTCGGACTGATCGCCGTGTTCTTCTTCGTCCCGGTGCTGGTCGGGCTCGGGCTGAGCTTCACCGACTTCGACATCTACGGCATCGGCGATCCCACGACCGCGCGCCTGGTCGGACTCGCGAACTACAAGGCCGTGCTGACGAACCCGCTGTTCTGGAAGGTCCTGGGCAACACGTTGTACTTCGTGGCCGTGGGCGGGTCGGCCTCGGTGCTGGTCTCGCTCGGCGCCGCGCTGCTCGTGCACGCGAAGCGCAACCGCTTCCCGGGGTTCTTTCGCACCGTCTACTTCACGCCGGTGGTGACGACGCTGGTCGCAGTCGCGATCGTGTGGCGCTACCTCGACCACCCGAAGTACGGGCTCGTCAACTACGCGCTGAGTGCGCTCCACCTGCCCGCCGTCGACTGGCTGGGCGATCCGCGCTTCGCGATGCCGGCGATCGTGATC
The DNA here is from genome assembly GCA_040005445.1 of Candidatus Eiseniibacteriota bacterium. GTDB lineage: Bacteria > Eisenbacteria > RBG-16-71-46 > RBG-16-71-46 > DASYSL01 > JANPEF01. The sequence goes on along the minus strand of JBDTYW010000201.1, from coordinate 380 downwards.
CTCGCGGTGTGGAAGAACTTCGGCTACAACATGCTGATCTTCCTCGCCGGCCTCGCGAATATCCCCGAGGAGCAGTACGAGGCCGCGCAGCTCGACGGCGCATCATGGCTGCAGCGCTTTCGTCATGTCACCTTGCCCGGCCTGTCGGCGACCCTCATGTTCGTGGCGGTGATCACGATGCTCGGTAACTTTCAGATCTTCTCGGAGCCCTACGTCATGACGCAGGGCGGCCCGCTGCGCAGCACCACGACCGTCGTGCTCTGGATGTACGAGGAGGGATTCCGCTGGTGGCGTATGGGCCTCGCGGCCGCGATCGCGTTCGTGTTGTTCCTGATCATGGGCTTGGGCACGTGGATTCAGATGAGGATCGCGCCCACGGA
>JBDTYW010000200.1:0-4769 GCA_040005445.1 Candidatus Eiseniibacteriota bacterium | reverse complement strand
GCCCGGGGGCGGTCATCGGGTGACCCTGGTGGCTGAAGCAACGGACACGGGGCCACTTCTGACACAGAAATCAGATCGCAAGCCCCTCGCGACCTACGTCTGGATCTCGTCCAGGCGCGTGTCAGGCGATTCCCACCTTTGCAATCGTCGTGCCCATTTCTACACGGGCCCGTGCATTGCAACCCCCGAGGCGGAAAGTCGTTCCGCCGGTCAGGTTTAGGTCGGATCCACGACCACCGGTCCGGATTTCCGAGCCGCCTGCGGAGGAGGGCTCGTCACCCGGAATTCGGGGCAGTTTCCCCAACCGAGGGGGGAAATAAACCAAAGTTTTTCTCTGGGGAGAGCTGCCAGAGGCCCGCTAAGAAACGCAAAGGCAAGGTGGGAACGAGGCCAGCCCCTGTCTCTCCGCACGATCCACAAGGGCGCGCGCATTCGGTGCCGCGCAGACTTCATGCATTGCATGAAGGCGTGTCGAAGCTAGCAGGCCACCACGCAACTTGCAATGCCCTAGGCCATAGATTTAGCGACCTCATTTTCAGGCGGGGCCAGGCCCGGCTCGGCGCGGCGGGAAGGAATGCGAAAGACCATTGCGCCGAGTGCGATCTGCGCGGGTTTTTGGGCTCCCCGCGGCGGGAGACCCCCCGGCTCCGCCCCGGCGGCTACCCGCGCTGGGCGCGCCGACGGGCCGCCGGCGGGGCCGCGGGCAGCTCCTCTTTCCCGGGCAGGGCCTGGCGCCGGTACGCCTGGCTGATCGGCAGGCGCCGATCCCGGCCGAACGCGCGCGGGGTCACCTTGATCCCGGGCGGCGACTGCCGGCGCTTGTACTCGTTGCCGTCGACCAGGCGCACCACGCGCTCGACCAGCTCCGGGAGGTGCCCGGCGGCGATCAGCTCCTCGGGCGACTGGTCCTCCTCGACGTAGGCCTCGAGCAGCGGGTCGAGCACCGCGTACGGCGGCAACGAGTCCTCATCGCGCTGGTTCGGCCGCAGCTCGGCGGTGGGCGGCCGGGTGAGCGTGGACTCCGGGATCGGTGGCTCCTGGCCGGCGATCCGCGCGCGCTCGTTGCGGTGCCGGGCGAGCGCATAGACGGACAGCTTGGGCACGTCCTTGAGCACCGCGAAGCCGCCTGCGGTGTCGCCGTAGAGCGTGCAGTAGCCGACCGAGACCTCGCTCTTGTTGCCCGTGGTGAGCACCAGCCAGCCGAACTTGTTCGAGAGCGCCATCAGCGTGTTGCCGCGGATGCGCGCCTGCAGGTTCTCCTCGGTCACGTCGGGCCGCGTGCCCTTGAACACGTCGGCCAGCGCGTGGTCGAACGCCTTCATCATCTCCTCGATCGGGATCGTGAGCAGACGGATGCCGAGCCGCCGCGCCAGCTCCGCTCCGTCCTCCCGGCTGCGCTCCTCGGTGAAGCGGGAGGGCATCGAGACCCCGATCACGCGATCCTTGCCCAGCGCGTCGACCGCCAGCGTCGCGGTGAGCGCCGAGTCGATCCCGCCCGACAGGCCCAGCGCCACGCTCTCGAAGCGGTTCTTGCTGACGTAGTCCTCGAGCCCGCACACGAGCGCCGCGTACAGCTCCGGCTGGTCCTCGAGCAGGGGCGCGATCCCGGGCGTGATGCGCGGCCGCCGCCGGCCCGCGGGGCGCTTCTCGCGCGCGAGCTCGATGCGCCGGACCGGCTTGAGGTCGCGCTCGGCCGCCCCGGGTGCCATCTCGTCGCGGCGCCGGGGATCGTGCAGACGCGCCCGGAACACCGCCTCGAGATCGAGGTCGGCGACGATCAGGTCCTCCTCGAACGCCCGCGCGCGCGCGATCGTCTCGCCGTACTGGTCGAGGATCACCGAGCTGCCGTCGAACACCAGCTCGTCCTGGCCGCCCACCTGGTTGACGAACGCCACGACCGCGACATTGTCTGCCGCGCGCGTCGCCAGCATGCGCTCGCGATTGCGGGTCTTTCCCCGGAAGAACGGCGATGAGGAGAGCGTGATCAACAGCTCGGCCCCGCCCTCCCCCGCCTGCGCGACCGCGGGCCCGTCCGGGTACCACATGTCCTCGCACACGTTGACGCCGAACGTGACCGCGCCGTAACCGAACACCAACGGCTCGTCGCCCGCCTGGAAGTAGCGCTTCTCGTCGAACACCGAGTAGTTGGGCAGGTGGTGCTTGCGGTAGATCCCGCGCACCTCGCCGCCCTCGATCACGGCGGCGGCATTGAACACATCGTCATGGCGATCGGCGAAGCCGACCACGACCACCGACTGCCGGACGCTCTTCGCCAGGTCGGCAAGGGCGCGGCGGTTGGCGTCAATGAACTCGGCCTTGAGCAGGAGGTCCTCGGCGGGGTAGCCGGGGATGGTCTGCTCGGGGAAGGCCACGAGTTCGGCGCCGAGGGCCTCGGCGCGGGCGATGGCCGAGCGGATACGGGCGAGATTGCCGTCGAAGTCGCCGACGGTGGTGTTGATCTGGGCCAGTGCGATCCGAAGGGTCCGCATGTCGGGATCCTACTCGTTGTGCGCCGAAAATTGGGCAGGAACCCGGGTTCGCGGCACAAGAAATGGGCCCAGGACAAGTCCTGGGCCCGAGTTCTTAACCGAGTGTCGCCCATCGTCTTCCGTGACGAACCGCCATCCGTGGCGCCGCACCCTCCGTGGGCGGCATCGGCAATGTGGGCCGCTGTCCCTGCGCACTCACCCGGCGTTCTGCCTGGCCCCCCCTCCAGGAGACTCTGGCAAGGTCCCACAAGGCCAGACTCGTGCCAGCCCCAAAATCCGAAGGACAAATGTCATGTAAGTGACTATATTACATCCCGTTGCATGGATGGATCAGAAGCAGCGCAGGCGTAGCGGGAGAGGGGCGTCCGGGCACTTCGCACGGGCGGGTGCCCCTGGCGGGCTAGTTGATGATGTTCTGCCGGGCCGTGACCACGGCGCGCAGCGTGGTGAGCGTGAAGTCGCCCTCGAGCGCCGGGCCGACCGCCGACTGCAGCGTCAGCCGGATCCCGAGCTGGGCCTTGTCGCCGAGGAACAGGTCGGCGAGCTGCGAGTCCCCGCTGATCGTCACCGCGACCGTGTCGGTCGTGGCCGGGGCCAGCGTGATCGGCAGGACGATCGGGGTGGTGTCGGTGGTGAACGGGTCGGTGCCCTCCGCCGAGATGAAGATCTTGACCGTGCCGCTGCCGGAGCCCGTGCTGTTGGCGAACACACCGGCGGCATCGATCGACACGGCGCTGACGGACGTGATGTCACGGATCCCGGGCAGCAGGTTGATCTGCCGGGACGAGGTCACGGTGATCGAGTCGCTCAGGCCGCCGGGCAGCGGGCCGTAGTGTGCCTGGGTCTCCGACGGGGTGAGGAACGACAGCAGGTCGACGCGTAGGATCAGGCTCTTGTCGCCGCAGCCGGCGAGCGCAAGGCTGATCAACAGGGCGACGGGGCCGACGGCCATCAGGCCAAGCCGACGAATTCGGGGTGCGGGCCGCATGGACGCCTCCATCAGTAGATCGCCAGGGACGCCGCGAGTTCCACGCCGCGTTGGGTCGAGATGCCGCGGCTCTGCGTGGCCAGGGCCACGTCGAGGCCGAGCTTGCCGAACTTGACTCCGCTGCCCGCCGTGAACTGGAGCAGCTGGTACGAATCCAGGTAGACGCCGCCCCGCAGGGGCGTCGGACCCATCCAGATCTCGGCGCCGGCGCGCGGGATGTAACGCTCGTTCGCGGTGCGATCGAGCGTGCCCGCGACCGTCGTCCGGCCCCAGCGATACGCGAGGTTGAGCGTGCCCGTCACCGGGAACTGGCTCTTGAACTTCTCGCCGCGCGCGACCGGGGTCTTGACGTTGGTGTTGGTGGCGGTGTCGTACGTGTAGTTGTCGAGGTCCGTGTTCTTCCAGTCGATCGTGGCGCCGAGGTCGTTGACCCCGAGCCCGATCTCGAGACCGTGGAGGAACACGACGAACCCGGCGTCGGCGGCGTAGCCCTTGCCGGCGTCGAACGCCGGATTGGGCGTCTGGCGCACGTTCGCGTCGTACTGCGCCTCGAGCGGCGTTCCCGAGCCGAAGATCGTGTCCCCGGTCGCGAACTGGGCGCGGCCGTCGCCCTCCCACAGCGCGATGCCGCGCAGGTAGGTCGCGCGCGCGCCGGCGTAGAGCGCGACGCCGCCCTTGCGCGGGTCACCGTCGGGCGAGGCGATCGCGGGCACGATCGGGAGCGCGGTGCCGACCGTGAACGCGATCGCGCCCTGGGCGCGGGCGTCGTCCTTCGCCCCGTAGGTCGTGTTGGGCGCGAACGGATCGGCCTCGCCCAGCGCCCGCTGGAGCGTGGGATCGAGACGCATGGAGTTGCGCACCTCGACCTGCGGGCGGACTCCGGCGAAGATGTTCTTCGTACCAAACTCGAGGTTGGGCGATGCGAACGTGCTGCCGAATCGCAGGTCACGGTCCGGGAACAGGCGCTGCAACTCCCCGAGATCGATCGCCAGCGAGTTCTGCGCGACGTCCACGATGATGTCGCTCGACAGCTCCTGCGGCTTGACGAGCTGTAGCGTGTAGGGCGTGCGCGCGATCAATTGGGCGATCTCGAAGACGTTGAAATTAGGATTCGAGCTGTCGAACTCGGGGTGGCTGGCCAGGAGCTGGATCAGCCCGAGCGGGATCGGGATGGAACGGGAGCTGGCGCCGCTGCCCTTGCCGCGCGGCACGGCGCGGTACGCCACGTTCTGCGTCGAGGACTGCGAGACTTCCGAGAGGATCACGCCGCCCATGCCCAGCCTTCGGGCGTC
>JBDTYW010000199.1:0-4792 GCA_040005445.1 Candidatus Eiseniibacteriota bacterium | reverse complement strand
GGCGACGAGCACGCCGGGAGCGCCGCGCGCGCTGCCCCGCTCGCCGAGTTCAAGCGCGTCATGGACCGCCACGCTCTCGAGCGCGTAGGCGCGCGCGAACAAGGGAGGCGGCAGGCCGGCGCCGCTTGCGAGGTCCCGCGTCAGCGCGTTCCAGGCGATGCAGGCGTCGGGGGTCGACGCGGGAGCGTTCGCGATCCCCGGCAACCCGGCGTCGGGCGAAGGCATCGGGATCGTCCCGGCGAGCTCGGACGCGAGCAGGAGGTCGCCACGCGCGACGGCGGACGGGGCGTCCCCCGGAGCCTGCGGCGCCAGCGCGGGCGTCGTGCCGCACCCGGATACGACGAGGAGGACGGCGGCGGTCGAAAACAGGATTTGGAAGCGCGACATGGAGGAAACCTCGTCCAAGGGCCGGGGTTGGCAATCGTTCTCTGGGGCCCGGCGGGCCGATGCGCCAGCTGCGGGGGCGTCTATCTTACTGCGAGGGCGGAGCCGGGGTACAGGGGGTCACCAGCGCGCCGGGCGGCCCCGCACGTCGATGTGGACAAACGGGCCATGTTCGTCCGTGGCCGGGTAGGCCGAGACCCCCCCGGCGAGGTCGGGATGGGCCGCCTCGACGCGCTCGACCAGGGCGGCCAGCTCGCGCGCGTCGTCCACGGTCACCCGGCCGTCCCCGTCCAGATCGTCCATGACGCTGTCCCCGTCGGCGTCCACGAAGATGTCGGCGGCATCCCCGTACATGTGGCGGCTGTCGGGCGCGCGGCCGCCGGGGCCCACCTCCTTCGCATTGTAGGCGGGGGTCCGGAAGCCCGACATCACACGCATCGAGTCCGACCGCCCGGCGGCGAGCAAGGCGTCGCCCACGAGCTCGAGCTTGTCGAGCAGAGGCGCGCGCAGGACGAGGTACTTCGGCCAGACCTCCTCCTGGTCGTGCGTGAGGAACTCCCCGAGTCGAAAGTGGGTCGAGACCCGCAGGTGGACGTTGAGGGGCGTGACCTCGAGGAATCCCTCCGGGGGAGCGTAGTGCTGGGCCGAGCCGAGCTTCGTCTCCTGCGGCCAGCGCCCGAGGCGATACCCGTACAACATGCCCCGGCGCTGCGTGCCGAACGGGATCACGGGCAGAACGGAGAGCGGCGCGCGCTCCGGCGACGCCGCCCCGAGGTCATAGCCGTCCGTCAGGCCGGCAGTGCGCACGACCCAGACGAACGGGAAGATGCGCTGGAGCATCCAAGCCGCCGCGTCACCGGCGGAGAGGAACAGCGCGCGCAGGTGACCGCTGTAGCCGAGCACGGGCGGGGGCGGCGGGCTCGCCGGGGGCGGTTGCCCGGGCGCATCCCTCGTCAGGGCGAGAAGCGCGGCCAGCGCGAGCGCGGCGGCCGCCGGGCGCAAGAACCGGCGAGGAGTCATTCCGGGTAAGGGTACCCCCGCTGGAGCAACCCGTCGAGCGTGGCGTCGTGGCCGTAAAGGTCGTCATAGAAGTAGGTGCGGCCGTCCTGGCGAGCCACCGCCGTTGCGTAGATCAGGTACGTCGGGATCGGTCGCTTGAGGTAGACCTGCTTCGGTTCGGCGCCCGCCTTCGCCGACTCGATCAACGCCGGCGTCCACGTCGGCTGGTCGCGCAGGACAAACACGGCCAGCGACTCCGGTTGCGAGAGCCGGATGCAGCCGTGGCTGAAGTCCCGCCGCACGACGGCAAAGCGCCCCTTCGCCGGCGTGTCGTGCAGATAGATGTTGTACGGGTTCGGCAGCATGAATTTGACGCTGCCGAGCGCGTTCGCCGGCCCGGGCCGCTGGCGCACCCGCACAGCGCCGCCGATGGCGTCGATATTCTCCCTGGTCACGGGCACGAGCTCGTCCCCGCGCATCAGGTCGAATTGCTCGCGCGCGAGGTACGACGAGTCGCGCCGGGCCGCGGGCCGGATCTCCGCGCGCATGATCGACGTCGGCACCTCCCAGTAGGGCCGAAACACGAGGTAGCGCAGGTTCGCGGTGAACACCGGCGTGTCGTGCGAATACGCCGTGCCCACGACCACGTCCATCGCCATCATCTGGGCTTCATCGTCATCGGGCGTGCGGAACGCTTCCAGGCGGAACGCCGGCAGGTTCACGAAGATCGGCGGCGAGCGGAACGCGTGCGGCAGCCAGCGCCAGCGCTCGAGCGCGAGGCGGATCTGGAGGAGCCGCCCGGGAAACGGCTGCTCGATGCGCGCCCGCGTCTGTCGCCCGATCGCGCCGTCGGCCTTGAGGTTCTGCCGGCGTTGAAAATTGCGCACCGCCTCGACCAACTCCGGCGCATACGTCGTGTCGGCCGCGGGGCCAGGCGGGGGCGCCGGTTGAAGGGAGTCCGGCAGGTCGCCCAGCGCGGTCAGCAGCGTGCGCAGCCGCGCCGCGCCGACGTAGGTCGCGCCGGGCTTGAGCGTCTCGTCGGTCGGGGGCGGCAGCACGAGCGAAGAGTCGAGCGCGATGCGGCGGTAGAATGCGAGCGCATCGAGCAGCAGGCGGTAGTGCCGAAACGGCGGCTGGGCGCGCATCAAGACGCCGCCCGCCCGGGCGGGATCGGCGAGGGAGTCGACTGCGGCGGCCAGGTCGTAGAGCTCGCGCGGAAGCTCGAGCGTGCCGTGCGCGGCCTGCGGGCTCACCCGCCCGTAGCGCAGCGCCGAGACGAACCGCCAGGCGTCGATCGAGAGCGCGAGATCGAAGCGCGCGGTCTCGGCCGCATCGGGGCGCCGGCCGGACGCGTACGAGGCGGCGGTGCGCGCCAGCCGGCCCGCATCGTAGTCCTCGGGCTCGAGCCCGAGCGACTCGGCCGCGGCGAAGCGCGCGAGGAGCGTGGCCCCTCCCGGGTTCAGAACGCCCGCCTCGAGCCAGCGCGTGCGCCAGCCGCGAGCGCCGTAGAAGCGCGCCATGTCGGCCCGCGCGTCCGGGAAACGCCTCCAACGCATCGTCGGGTGCTCGCCCTGGACGATCAGCCGGGCGAGCTCGACGCCCACCGGATCGGACGGGGCCGGCGGGCTCCCCGTGCTGTCCTGCGCCGGGACGCGGCCCGGAAGCAGGAGCGCGAGCGCGCACGCGAGGAGGAAGACCGTTGGTCGGGGCACCCGGGCAGTCTAGGGATCACGCCCTTCGCGGGCAAGCGCCCCGGGGTTGGAGGCTCGAACTAGGCGGCGCGCGATTCCTCGCCCGAGACCCGCACGAGGCGGGTGGCGAGCGCATTTGCGCGATCGGCGACGCGCCGCAGGGCCTCGAGTTCGACCGCGAGCCAGGCGCGGGCGGCGCGCTCGTCGGTCTCCGGGTCGCGTCGCTGGGCAGTCCGCCCGAGCGTCTCGATGCGCTCGCGCAGGATGCCGACCTCGGCCATCAGGTCGGCCTCGAGCGATTCGCGATCGAGCGCCCGAGCGCCCGTCGGCGCGGCGTTCGCCCGCACTCGGCGTGCGCGCGTCGGACCGAGCACGGCGCCGACGACGTCGAGACCGTGCACCAGGTTCGCGACCTCGTCGAGGCGCGCGCCCTCCTCCGGTTGCGGGTCGCGATCGAACACGCACACCACGCCGACGACCGCGCCCTCGCGGGTCTGCACGGGCAGCGAGCCGAACCAGCGCAGGCGTGTGCGCTCGGGCGCGAGTTCGGGCGGCAGCCCCATGGAGCGGGTCGAATCGTGGATCACGAGCGGATCGACGTGCAGCATCGCGATGCGCGAGAACGCCTCCGCGGCCGCCATGTCCCCGCGCCCGTCGAGCCCGTAGGTCGCGTCCACCGAGCCCCGCGCTCCCCGCTCGAAACGTACGGAGGCGCTCGGGACGCGCGCCAGGGCGGCCGCGGCGCGCGCGAGATCGCGGCGCGCCCCGGCGGCGTCGGTGCGGTCGATGGAATGGCCTCTGCGGGGCATCGCTCCTCCGGTTGGGGCGGGCTCGGGTCCGAACTCCGCCACCCCATGGCATCGGCCGATCCCGGCGAAAGCGTGAGTCCCGCTTTCGGACGCTTGGGGTGCCTTCCGGGCACGATTCGGGGCGATTTGCCCCGGTTCGGGCCTCAGCCGGCTCCGGGGAGCGCAGGAACGCGCCCGGCCTCGAGCGACGCCGAACCTCCCAACCGCTGTTCGATCGCGTCCGCGGCCGCCCGGGGGGCGGGCGGCCTCGACGCTCACGTCGCCTCCGCGCTCGACTCCGCGACCTGCCGCTCGAAGCGCTGGATCGCCGAACGCGCCGTGCGGCCTTCCACCGCCTCCCGCGCCAGCGCGTGCAGGACCTGCGCCGCGGCAGGGGGGACGCGCCGCTCGGCGCCGCCCTCGTGGAACGCGAGCGGGACCTTGAGGTAGAACGGCGCGACGTCCACGTAGGCGGCGCTGCGCGCCAGCGTGTACAGGTCGCAGGTCTTCTCCCCGCCGGGCACGAGGCCGCGCGCGTGCAGCAGGTGCGTGAGCTCGTGCGCGATCGCGAAGCGGCGCAGGCGCCGCGGGCGCACCCAGATCATCGGCGTCGCGCCCAACGAGGCGAGCCCGAGCACGCCCCGGCGCTTGGTCAGGCCAACGCGCACGGTGACGCCCTCGAGCTCGGGAAAGTGGTCGCGCACGAAGTCGAGCTCGCGCCGCGCGCGCGCGAGGTGGGGCGACGCGTGCCACGGGCGCGTGAAGTCCCAGCGGCCGTCCGCCGGGTCCGGCTGCAACGGGGGCGCGGCGCGGCGGCGGCGCTTCGGGCCGGCCGCCCCGGGCGGCGGAGATCCGAAGAGTTCGAGCTGGGTCCGCTCCACGAACCCGCGCACACGGACTCACACGATCACGATCATCCACATGTGCATG
>JBDTYW010000198.1:0-4813 GCA_040005445.1 Candidatus Eiseniibacteriota bacterium | reverse complement strand
AGCACGGTCACGCCGACGAGTCCTGCCTGTTGCCCCCGGGCGGTCTCGCGCACGCGCGCGGGATCGCCCAGGAGCGTCACCTTCGCATAGCCCTTCTGCGTGAGCGTCGCCGCCGCGCGCACGATGCGCGGATCCTCCCCTTCGGGGAGCACGAGCCGGCGCGGCGCGAGTGCGGCCTTGCGGGCCAGCGTGTCGAGCAGGCCCACGTCAGGTCGCGGCGCGATAGCGCGCGCGCTCGTCGGCGAACAACGTGAGCAGGCGCGCCTCGACGTTGGGCGGCAGGAGACCCGTGATGTCCCCGCCCAGGCGCGCGATCTCCTTGACCAGCGTCGAATTGAGGAACGTGTAGCGCGCCGACGGCATGAGGAACACGACCTCGAGCTCGGGCGACAGCCGGCGGTTCATCAGCGCCATCTGGAACTCGAACTCGAAGTCCGAGACGGCGCGGATCCCGCGGCACATCACCTGCGCCGGAATCCGCCGCGCGCAGTCCACGACCAGGCCGTCGAAGCCGATCACCTCGACGTTCGGCAGCGCGTGCACGGCGTCGCGCGCGAGTTGCACGCGCTCCTCGAGCGGGAACAGCGTGCCCTTCTTGGCCGAGAGCGACACCGCGACGACCACGCGCGGGAACATCTTCGCGGCGCGCTCGGTCAAATCGAGGTGCCCGTTCGTGAACGGATCGAAGGTTCCCGGGAACAGCGCGGTGCGGGCCGGTGGGCTCATGCGGTCTCCGTGGTCGAGTGCCGGTAGAACGAGAGCGCGGTGTCGCCGTAGACCCGCGTGAACCGAAGCGCGAGGCGGGCGCCGCCGCCGGGGGGCGCCGTCTTCGCGGCGTGCTCGAGGACGATCCACCCGCCGTCGAGCACGATCCCCGAGGCCAGCAACGCCTCCAGCGTCCCGGGCGTGTCGCGGTCGGCATAGGGCGGATCGGCGAAGACGATGCCGAAGCGGGCCGACTCCCGGGCCAGGCGGCGGATCGCGGCGCGCACGTCGGCCCCGATCACCGTCGCCTGGTCAGAGACGCCCAGCTCGGCGACGTTCGCCCGCAGCGCCAAAAGTGGCGCCCGCGCCTCTTCGACGAACGTGGCCGAGACCGCCCCGCGCGACAGCGCCTCGAGCCCGAGCGCGCCGGATCCCGCGTACAGGTCGAGCACCGGCAGGTCCTCGACGTCGCCCAGGATCGAGAACAGCGCTTCCCGCACCCGGTCGGACGTCGGGCGCGTGGCGAGCCCCCGCGGGGCCCCGAGCGCGCGCCCCTTGAATCGACCGGCGATGATGCGCACGCGGGCAGTGTGCCCTCGGGGGCCCACGCTGTCAAGAATCGCACGCACAGGCAGTTGCGGCGGAGCGTTAGACTGGGGCATGCACCCGATCCCGCCTTGTATCCTGGTCACCGGGGGCACCGGACTGCTCGGTCGCGCCCTGCTCGCGCGCGCGGCGCCCGGCGCCCGCCTCGTCGCCACCTGGCATCGCACGCCGCCCCCGGCCGAGCCTGCGGGCGTTGCCTGGGAGCAGGTCGACCTGCGTGCGCCGGACGCGCTCGCGGCGCTCGTGCGGAGACGGGCGCCGGACGTCATCCTGCACACGGCCGTCTCCGCCCTGCCGCACGATCTCGACGAGGTCATCGTCGCTGGCTCGCGCGCGGCGGCGGAGGCGGCCGGCGCCGTGGGCGCCGCGTTCGTCCAGGTCTCGAGCGACATGGTGTTCGACGGCGCGAGCGGGCCGTTCGCGGAGGACGCGCCGCTCTCCCCGATCACGGACTATGGCCGCGCCAAGGCGAAAGCGGAACTCGCGGTGCGCGCCTGCCTGCCGCAGGCATGGATCGCGCGCTGCTCGCTGCTCTACTCCGTCGACCCGCCGGACCGCTCGCTCGCCGCCTGGCTCGACGGCCTCACGCGCGGCGACGCCTATCCCCTGTTCACCGACGAGATCCGCTGCCCCGCGCACGTCGACGACGTGGCGGATGCGCTGCTTGCGCTCGCCGCACGGATCGCCCCGGGGGCGGAAGGCCGCGAGCGCGTGCCGAAGACGCTGCACCTGGTGGGCCCGCGCGCGCTCTCTCGCCACGCGTTCGGGAAGGTGGTGCTTGGGGCGCTCAAGCAGGACCCGGCGCTGGCGACCGCCGCGCTCTCGGCCAGCTCGGCGCACTTGCGCCCGCGCGAGCTGGTGCTCGAGACCCGCGGCACGCCGGGCTGGCTGACAGGGTTTCTGCGCGCTCCCGAGGCCGCGCTCAGCGCGAAGCGCTGATCTGCTCCACGGCGGCGGGAAGGTCCACGAGGCAGTCGATCGTCGCGTGGGGCGGCTGCTCGTTCGTGCGGTCGCTCAAGGCCGCGATCGAGGAGCCCGCGCTTCCGCCGGCGAGCGAATGTGGCGAGCGCAGCCACACCGTCCACATCCCGAGCGCGCGTGCCTGCGCCAGGTTCTGCGGCGAGTCGTCCACCATGACGATCGCGTTGGGCGGCGCCTCCAGCGCGCCGAGCACGCGCTCGTAGGGATGCGGGTCGGGCTTGGGCACGAACTCGGCATGCCGGATGTCGAACACGCGCGTAAACCTCTCGGTCACGCCGAGCCGGGCGAGCACGCGCGCGACGAATTCCGACGGACCGTTCGTGAACACGTGGCGGTCCCCGGGCAGCGCGCCGAGCATGACCGAGAGCGCAGGATCGGGCGTGAGGATCTCCTCGACCGGCACGTCGTGCACGTCGGCGAGGAACGGCTCGGGATCGAGGCCGTGCTCGACCTGCAGGCCGCGCAGCGAGGTGCCGTACTTGCGCCACAGCCCGCGCTGCACAATGCGTGCCTCGTCCTCGCTCACGTGCAGCGCGTCCGCGATACGGCGCGTGATCCGGCGCGAGACGTGTGCAAACAGTCCGGTCGAAGCCGGGTAGAGCGTATCGTCGAGGTCGAACAGCCAGTGGCGAATCGGGATCACAGGTCGATCACCGGGGTCCCGGGCGGGAAGCGGGGCGCGAACCGCGCCGCGGCGATCCCGCGGTTGACGCGGAAGCGGCCGAAGTCGAGCCGCGTCGAGGAACCGTCCGTCGCCGCGAGCACGAGGCGCCGGGGCCAGCCGGTCTGCAGATCGAGTGTGAGCGTCACCCGGGACCACGGGGAGCGCTCGGTCCGCGGGGTGAGCACGAGCGTCTCGGCGCCGCGCGCCTCCACCCGGTAGGTGCGCTCGAGCACGGCGACCGATTCGTCAAGGAAGAGCGCCGGAGGCGCGCCCCCGGCGGCGGCACTGCTCTTGAGAATCGACTTTTGTGAAGGCTGATAAAACCACACCGTGTCTCCTCTTACGATTGCCGTGGCGGCCGCGACTCCGAGCCACTCCAGGCGCACCTGCCGGGGCTTTCGGTACTCCAGCCGGCCGCTCGTCTCGGTCGTCCCGAGCGCGTCTGTGCGGACCTGGCGGAACGTGGTGCCGGCGTCCCGGGTCGTGCGCAAGGCGCGGTCGAGTTGGGCTCGCGGGTCCCCCGCCGCACCTGCGGCCGAGGACAGCGCCAGCGCAAGGACGAGCCCCATGCCGGTCCACCCCGCAGCGCGCGGGCTCAAGGTGCCCCCTCGCCGAAGCGGTCCGGATCCGAGGCCCGCACGACGACCACGCCCTCGGGAGTCTCGAAGTGGAAGAGCTTCGGGTCGATCACACCGCCGAAGCGCACCTGGTCGAACGTCAGGCTCAGGTGCCCCTCCTCCTCGGGCCAGTCGAAGTCGAGGCGCGTCGGCCACCACACGCCGCGGCGACGTCGATAGTCGTGGTAGTCGAGCCGCGCAATGCGCCGCCCGCCCTCCCAGAGCTCGGCGCGCTCGAGCAGCGTGGGGTTCGCGCCGTAGCGCGCGCGCACCTCGTGTCCGCCCGCGAGGTCCCACGCCACCCACGACGTGCCGTCGACTTCGATCACCCTCAAGCCGGATTCCGGAGCGCCGTAGGGCTCGCCGAACAAGGCCGACACGATCTCGCCGGGAAGGACCGGGAGCGCGATCAGGAGCGACTCTTCGGCGGCCGCGCCGGTGATCACGCGATCCATCGTGGGCAGGTAGAGCCAGAAGCGATCGCCGTCGGTCGTGGCGTCGAAGACGGTCGCGATGGCGACGTAACCGAGCAGGCGCAACGAGCCCGGGCGCGCCGCGGCGAGGCGTCCCTGGCAGGTTCCGGCGCCCCCCCATGCCTTCGACGCGAGCCCGATCACGACGTCGGCCTCGACCGTCGCAACCTGGGCACGGCGCTCGACCCGGGCCTTCTGGACGGCAGCCAGCAGCGCGTCGCCCGAGAGGCGTGCGGCATGGGCATACGGGACAGCGCCGAGCACGGCGCATGCGGCCGCGAGCGCGACCAGGGACCTCGATACGGACATGGGCTCTCCGAAGCGGCGGGAAGGACGTGGCCTGCATGGAGACCCTAGGGGGCCGCGCGCCGCGCTGTCAAGCCGGGCCCAACGCAGACGCCCCGACCGTGAGGCCGGGGCGTCGCGCACATCCGCTTCTGCGTCGCCGGGATTACTTGCCCACAGGCTCCCCGGCGTCCGCGAACGACTCGACCAGCTTCGGCGTGACGAAGATCACGAGCTCCCGCTGCTGCTTGACGATCGACTTGTTGCGGAACAGGCCGCCGATGATCGGGATGTTCATGAGGATCGGAACGCCCGTGATCACGGTGCCCTCGTTCGTGCGGATCAGCCCGCCGATGACCGCGGTCTGGCCGTTGTCGACCATGACTCGCGTGTCCGCCTCGGAGGTGTTGATGATGACACCGCCCTGCACCGTCGACTGGGTCGACAGGTCGGAGACCTCCGGATGCATGTCGAGCACGATC
>JBDTYW010000197.1:0-4834 GCA_040005445.1 Candidatus Eiseniibacteriota bacterium | reverse complement strand
AACCCCTGCGCCTTGGCGTAGAGCGACACCGACCCACCGCCGAGGAACCCGTCCAAGAACGTCATCGTGGGCCAGTGCCGCCGCGGCACGATCCGGTCCACTTCCCGGAAGATCAGGGGACAAAGTCGCCGCTTGCCGCCCAAGTACGGAGGAAGTGCGGACCAGAGCGCGAGCTTGCGGTGAGACGGTGTCTTTCCCATCGGATTTGGTCACCCTTCCCTTGATTGCCCGCGCGCGCAGCGCAGTTGTTGTGATGCGCCGGGCACCGTGCCCGGGCAGAAGGAGGAGGCGATGGCGAACACTGCGCACCCCACCCACCCCTGCGAGGGTCGCGAGGCATTCAAGCCCTGGAAGAACGACCACCTGTACATCGACGACGACGGCCGCGTGCTCTGCGGACGCTGTATGGGAACCGAGTCGACGTACAAGCCGTGGGCGTTCTCGGACCTCGGGGCGATGGCCGAGGACCGGACGGTGACGTTCGGCCCCATGTGGATCGAGATGGCCCCGGGACACAAGGTCCTCAAGGGCACGACCGCGTACCGCTGCGAGACCGACCAGCACGCCAAGCGGCGTGTGGCGCACTGACCACCCACCCGGGCCGAGGCACGCGCCCGACTCGAACAGGAGCCGCACATGACCAAAGCCAAGAAGACCAGCCAGCCGATGAAGGTGAAGTCCGGGGGCCGCGACGCCGGAGGTGTTGGCGGACCGACTCCCGCCGTCGAGAAGCCGACGGTCGAGGAAGAGCTCGTCGTGTTCGCGTTCCGGCTGACGCCGGCCGAGCGCGAGGTGATACATGCTGCGGCGGGGCCGGGCAAGGCGAGTCGGTTCGTGCGCGCGATCGCGATCGCAGCGGCGAGCGGTGACGAGGAGGCGGTACTCAAGCTATTAGGCGGACCCGCACCGGCAGCCGACTGAGGCCCCTCGCATCCGCGGCCCGGGTTCCGTCCTGCCCGGGCCGGTCTCGTTGCCGTCATCGGGTCACCCCCGAGACGATCGGAGCGGAAATGAGGGTCAATGCTCCCGCACAATCCGCAGAATCGCTCTGAAGGTTCCTGTGCGACCTATTCTGCGGATTGTGCGAATTCTGCGCGAGGAGGGCCGGGTTGATTTCGTAGACCGGACTCGGCTTTCGGCCGGGGCCTTGCACGGCGTCTTCTGAGCGCACGCGAATGTAGGAATGCTCGATCAGGAGAGAGAGGGCAGGTTCCATCATCCCTACCTTCCTGAACCTTCCCTTCATTGCTGTAAATGCATCCCGCTTGGTAAAGGAGTCCCGATCCTGGCCCGTAATCCACCCCAGGACATGGGTCGCCTCTGCAACGAGGGGGTCCGCCCCCATCTCCCCATAGGCAGCACGAGCGTGAGAGATCAGGTATCGACCGATTTGGATGCCTCTCTCGACGAGGGCCCGACCGATCCAGATTCCATTCTCCCCCGAAATCTCAGGGTGCTCTGCCAGCCGCAGAATCCCCACAATCCGCACAATTGCCCCGACGAGCTTCCCGGCCCAGTCGGACATGTGCCCGAGTTCCCCGAACTCGGCCAGTTGGGGCTCGAGCCAGCCTTCGAAGTCGCGCAGGAGTTCAAGGGCGTCCTGCTCGAAGCGGAGGACGTGGGGGACGATCTCCCCGCGCTCATCCCGGCGCAGCGGGAGAGCGATCAGATCCAGGACGCCGCGCCGGTATGCCTCCCGGACCGAAACGGCCACGCCTTCGGCATCGATCTCGCGTCGACCAAGCAGGCTCACCGGGGTGCTGTAGAGAAACCGCGCGAGGAGCCCGCGTCCGAGGAAGCCGGGCTTCTGCATCAGGCCCCGGATGACCTCGGGCTGAACCGCGAGTCCAACCGTCAGAGCGGGTTTGGACACGTAGTCGGACGGGCGACCCACGCGATCGACGCGAATGTCGTCGCCCGCATGCCCCTTGAGGAAGTTGCCGAAATTGGCAGTTCCCGTGGCCGAGTAGCGGCCCGCCATCAGGTCGAAGACATCGCCCTCGGGCGCCATCACGGCGATGCGCCCCTCCTGCTCGGCCAGGATCGTAGCGAGGCGCTCAGGGCTACAGTCTTCGACGACGAATCGGGGGGTCGCCAGGGACTTCATTCCCAGCAACTCGTTCGAGAGTCGGGCGACCTCCTCGACAGCATCCTCCGACGCGCCGGCATTCTTGGCGGCCCGCATTTCCGCTCGGCGGAGCGCTTCCTGTGCGACGCGGTACTTCGACCTCGAGAGCGCGACCTCCGGTGCCAGGCGGGCGGCCTCCTCGCGCTCGGCTTCATCGAGAGGCGCCGTGGCGTCGCGAAACACGGCGCTCTTGCGGTTCCCCGGGGCGAGGGCAATCACCGTGAAGATGTTCAGCGGCTCCACGTAGCCGGCCTTCACCTCGACGATCGCCTTCTTCGAGCACGCGAACCCGCAGACCGAGAGCGCCAGAAGGGCCGTCAGGTCCGGGGGCGTCTGAGTCGCGATCGCCTCGGCCTCGACGAAATCTCTCAGCCAGCCCGTGAGCGCCTCGACCGGGAAGGGCGGCACGTCCGTATGGCTGAGCGGGATCGGCTCCTCCCACGGCGAGGGCATTGGCTTGGGCGGTACGAGGTTCCGGGTTACCGGAAGAGGACGGTCATCCATGGCCGAGTCTCCGTTGAAGGTGGTTGTGGCGCTCGCGCAGCCACGGGTGTGGATCACGCTCGTGAGCGAGACGCATCAGCAGCCGCGCCCGCTCGAGCTGCAGTTCGGCGCGGGTCATGTCCTCGAGGTCGAGGTGGTAGTAGCGGTCCCACTCGACATCGCTGTCGAGCGGGTTGGCCACCGGGTAGTGCGCGACGGCCGATCGGTTGCCTGGGCGCTCCGACTCCTGTAGATAGAACGGCGCGTCCATGGCGTCTATCGCCTCCCCCGCTGACCGGCGTGGCTGACTCCGCCGTTCCGCGGCCGCTTGCCGGCGCGACATCCCTGCGTGATGCGCACGACCATGCGCGCGAGGACGTCGGCGATCCCGTCGGGCTCCTGATCGCCCGACTCCCAGTGGCGCCGAACCCGAAACCGCCGGCCCCGGCTCACGACCGCCCCACTTCGCGCAGGAACTCGGAGATCGCGGGATGCGGCGTCACGTCTGCGAGCGCACTGTCGAGCTTCCCCGCGCGGCGCAGCGCGCGGAGCCGTCCAGCGCGTAGGCCGTGAATGAGTTGCCATGCGGCTTCGTAGGACACATGTCCGCGCGCCACGAGACCGCCCAGAACGAGCGCGTGTTCGCGGAGCACTTGGTCCACCACCGCCCGGAGATCCTTCTCCTTGAGCATTTCGCCTCCTCCGTGATTTGCCCTTCCAACTAGCAAGGGGGGGTCGACGCGACGCGCGGGGACATTTATTTCAGCGAAACGCACGACCGCCCCCTCGCCGCAGCCGGACCTCGGCGCGATGCCTGCGCTTCCTCGCAGTCTCATAGGGGAGTCCGACCTCGAGTGCCGCCCGCATCAGGTCGTCGCCGTAGATGCGCGTGCCGAGGAAGAGGTGGGCGTCGGTCAGGGAGATGACGCCCGAGGCAGCGGCGGTGCGCACGTGGCGAGCCGCAGAATCCTGGAAGCACCGCGACTCCACCGCTGCAAACTCGGGGTCCTCGTATCCGCCGCTCACGAGGTCAAATTCGTCGGGAGTGCAGGTCATGAACCGCCCCCGCAGCCTCCACAAGCGCGAGCACTCGTCGTAGAGGCGCCTGGCGGTGTCGTTGAGGAGCTTCTGCCCAAGCCGCTCCTGGCGCAGCGAGGGGTCTATGCGGCGGAGTGAGACCAGGAAGCCCTCGTAGACGAAAGCCCACCGATCCTGTGGGTCGGAGAGCCAGTGCCGCTTGGACCTGTGCAACTTCCCTAGACTCGGGACGAAGAGGTAGTACAGCAGGGTCGAAAGAATAGGATCTGCACTTGCCGCCAGGGCCGTCACAAGCGGCAGCAACACGCGGTCGGAGTTGGCGCTCCGGATGCCAGCCGCCTGGACGAACTCGGCTACCGACGCCCAGCTCGCCAGTCCGCGCGTTTCGGGATTGGCCTCGTGGAGTTCACGAAGGCAGGTCGCGTATTCCCGTCGGCGCACCTCGAGTTCGAGGACGCGCAGGTCACGATTCCATGGGGCGATCATTTCGCTCGGCCTTCCTGGCCGGGCGTCGATGCGCCTCGTTGGCCTCTTGGACGTCGCGCGTCTCAGGGGTAGGGGCGGGCCAAACGTCCGCCCGGTCAAGATGTCGGCGCATCGTCTCGGTGACCGTCCCGCAGTGTCGGCAGATGGCCGTCACGCGGAAGTCGGACCCGTCGATGATATAGTGAAGCTTGCGAATCTTGACGTGGAGCCGATCCGCGCGATCGACCGCGAGAAGTGATCCACACTGCGAGCATGTCCAGCGTCGTTCGATGTCCACTTTGACCTCCTGAAGCGGAGTGTCCGTGAACAGGGCCGTCGGCATCCTCGGGTGAGCGATCGAAGTTCGATCTAATGTTTTGGATGCCAGAAAACGAAAATGGGGACGACCGGTCGGTCGCCCCCGTCTGAGGCACCATCGCATGAAGCCTATTCCACCCAGACCTCGTCGGCGCGGAGGTTTAGACAGTAGGCTCCATTCTTGCCGGTTATTAGCAGATTGAGCTGCTCGTCGGTATCGGCAATTCGTCTCTCCCGCGCAAGGGCACGAAGCGCCACCATGATCGCGAGCTTGTGATTCGCGCCCCAGCCGACGAGGTTGAGGGAGAGAGGAACTCCCTTCCGGCCGGCATCGCTGGCAATGGATTCAACTGCCACGAATTCCCCAGGATGCAGGGCTAGCTCCAGGAGAAGGAGGAATGG
>JBDTYW010000196.1:0-4859 GCA_040005445.1 Candidatus Eiseniibacteriota bacterium | reverse complement strand
GCGAGCAGGCCGCCGGCGAGGCCGAGCCGGTCCGCCGGCACGGAGCTCATCGCCAGGCTCGAGTTCGGCGGCTGGAACAGGCCCTGCCCGAGCCCGACCACGAACAGGCCCGCGATGATCGGGAACACGCCGAGCGCACGCTCGCCGGCGCCGCCGATCAGCCACGCCAGCAGGCCGAGCCCCGCGGTCGTGACGGCGAGCCCGGCGATCGTCAGCGCGCGCGAGCCGAGGCGGTCGGAGAGCGCGCCCGAGATCGGCGAGACCACGAGCAGCACGAGCGGGACCACGACCAGCACGCGGCCCACCGCCGCGGGGTCGAGGCCGACGGTGCGCTGGAGGTAGAACGGCACGAGGAAGATCGCGGAGAACAACGCGACGAACGACGCGAACAGCGACAGCATGGGCAGCCGGAACGCCGGGTCGGCGAAGAACGCGAAGTCGATCAGCGGGTCGGCGGCGCGCGGTTCGAGCCAAAGGTAGAGGGCGAGCGCGACGACCGCCGCAGCCGCGCAGCCGATCGTGGCGGGCGAGACCCATCCCCACGCGGATCCGCGCGAGAGCGCGAGCGTGATTCCGAGCAGCGCGACGATCGAGAGCAACGCGCCCGGGAGGTCGAACGGCGGGCGCGACGCGGCGGCCACCACCGGTTCACGCGGCAGGACGGCGCGTCCGAGCCCGATGGCGAACAGGCCCACCGGCAGGTTGACGAGAAAGATCGAGCGCCAGCCGAGGGTTGACAGCAGTACGCCGCCGAGCGGCGGGCCGACGGTCAGGCCGAGCCCCACGATTGCGCCCACCATGCCGAGCGCACGCCCGCGCATCTCGCGCGGGAACGCCGCGGTGATCAATGCCACGCTGTTCGCCGACAGCATGCTCGCGCCGACGCCCTGCACGATGCGCGTCGCGATCAGCGTGCCGGTCGATTGCGACCAGGCGCACGCCGCCGAGCCCAGCGTGAACAGCGCCAGCCCGGCGAGGAACACGCGCCGCCGGCCGAGCGCGTCGCCCAGGCGCCCGAACGGCAGCAGGAGCCCGGTGATCGTCAGGACATAGGCGAGCGAGATCCAGCCGATCTGGGTGACGGTGGCGCCGAACGTGTGCGCCAGCGTGGGCAGCGCCACGTTGACGATGCTCGAGTCGAGCGTCGCCATGAACGTCCCGAGCGCGATCGCCGCGAACACCGCCCAGGGCGGACGGTTCAAGAGCTTCGGATCCAGCGCAGGATCTCAGGCAGGTTCGGCGTCTTGCCGTAGAGCAGGAGCCCGGTGCGGAACACGCGCGCGGACAAGCGCACCATCAGCATCGTGCAGGCGAGCAGCAGCGACATTGAGAGCGCGAGCTGCCAGGCGGGAACTCCGCCCGAGGGCAGGCGCATCATCATCGTCACCGGCGCGGTCCACGGGAAGATCGAAAGCACGGTCGCCACCAGCCCCTGCGGCTGGTCCACGATCGTGGTCAGGAGGAAGAACGGCAGCATCGCGCTGAAGCTGATCAGCGCGGCCCACTGGTTCGCCTCCTGGTAATTCGAAATCAGCGAGCCGACCCCGAGCATGAAGCTCGCGAAGAAGAAGTACCCGACCAGGAAGTAGAATGCGGCGATCAGGTACGTGCCCGCGCCGATCGAGAGCTTCGCGGCCTGGAGCGCGATCGAGATCGAACCGAGCGAACCCCAGACCAGGACCAGGATGAGCGAGGCGGAGCCAAGGCCGAGCAGCTTGCCGGCGAGCAGCTCGTCCGGCGTCACCATGGCGAGCAGGGACTCGAGGATGCGCGACTCCTTCTCCTCGCCGAGCCCCTGCAGGAGGTAGCCGCCCGCGGTGAAGATCCCGATCGCCAGGATGAACCCGAAACCGAGCGGCACGAACAGGAGCAAGAGCCGCCTCGCCGTGTCCTCGCGCTCGAAGCCGCCGGCGGGTGTCGCCACGAACACGCTGTCGACCACCGGGTCGAGCACGCGCAGGACCAGCGCGGAATCGACGCGCGCCGCCAGCAGCCGGCGGCGCCTGAATTCCGACAGGGGTGGGCCCTCCCGGCGCGACGTGATCAGGCCGCCCGCCTGGCGGTATTGCGAGGTGCGGCCGCTCGCCAGGTAGTCGGGCTCGACCCGCAGGATCGAGCGGACCTGCCCGGCATCGAAGGCCTTCGTGGCCTCCTCCATCGTGGCGAAGAAGCGCGCCTGCCACTCGGCGTCCATCGCCATCGTCCGGCCCGGGCTCGCGCCCAGGACCTGCGCCGGGTCGACCACCCCGACCACGCGCGCCACGGTCGAATGTCGGGCCAGCATCGAGGGGAGCGCGCCCATCGTGCCGGCGAACACGACGTAGAGCGGCATGAGGACGATCGTGAGCACGAACGCCTTGCGCCGGACGGTGGTCAGGAACTCGCGCAGCGCGATCGTGCGGACGCGGGCCGGATCGAGCCTCATGCCGATTCTCCCGCCATGACGCGCGCGGTTCCGCCGGAATCCTCGACCACGCGCACGAAGATGTCCTCGAGCGGCGTGGCCATGTGCCGGAATTCCTCGACGTCGGCGCGCTGCGCGGCGAGCCGCGCGAGCAGCTCGCCCGGGCCGCCGCCCGGGCCGAAGCGCACGCGCGTCGCGCCGTTCTCCGGCTCGACGCTCGCGACCCCGGGCGCCAGGGACAGGTCGGCGTTGGTGCGCACGAGAACCGAGTCGTCGGAGTGTTCGCGCATGAGCTGGCGGATCGGGCCGTAGAGCACGCGCCGGCCGCGGTGGATCATGAGCGCCCGGTCGCACAGCTCCTCGACCTTGTTCATCTGGTGGGTGGAGAGCAGGACCGTCGCGCCCGCGGCGCGGCGCTCGGCGATCACGTCCTCGAACAGCCGCACGTTCACCGGGTCGAGACCCGAGAACGGCTCGTCGAGCACCAGCAGCTCGGGATCGCCGATGAGCGCGGTCATGAACTGAAGCTTCTGCTGCATGCCCTTGGAGAGGTCGGAGACCTTCTTCTTCGCCCAAGAGGACAGCTCGAGCCGCGCCAGCAACGCTGCTGCCAGGCGTCGGGCGTCGGCGGGCGTGCGGCTCTTGAGGCGGGCGTAGTACTCGAGCAGTTCGCCGACCGGCATGCGCTTGTACAGGCCGCGCTCCTCGGGCAGGTAGCCGACCCGCGACTTCTGCGAGCCGTCGACCCGCTGGCCGAAGAGCTCGGCCGAGCCCGAGTCCGGGCGCGTGATGTCCATGAGCATGCGGATGAGCGTGGTCTTGCCGGCGCCGTTCGGTCCGAGCAGCGCGAAGACCTCGCCCTGGGCCACCTCGAACGACATGTCCGAGACCGCCGCGAAGCTGCCGAACGACTTGGAGAGGGAATGGGCGCGCACCACCGGGGCCGAATTCATCGAATCGGCAGGATAGCATACGCCCGAGGGCCTCACGCGCCTGCCGGGGGCGGATTCCATCGGCCCCGGCGATTGCGGTATGATCGGCGCTGCCTGGTCCACCGTTTCCACTCCCGGCCGTGTTCGAGGAACCCGATGCCCCACATCCCCCAGATGCGCGCGATGCGCACGCTCGTGACCGCCGCCGCCGCCTGCGGCCTCGCGTTCGTGCTCGGTTGTTCGGACAGCAAGCCCTTGGGCCCGCCGCCGATCTACTCTTCGATCGTGATCAGCGGCCCCGACACGGTGTTGATCGGCGGATCGGTGACGTTCAGCGCGACCGTGATCGACACCGGCGGCAATCCGGTCGCCAGCCCGGGCCTGACGTTCAGCACCTCGGCGAGCGGCGTGGCGTCGATCAACAATGCCGGCGTCGCCCAGGGCGTGAGCGAGGGCGATGTCACGGTCCGCGCCACCGGCGGCGGCATCCAGTCCAATGCGCTGCCGCTCGCGGTGCTCCAGGGCTACGGCTGGGTGGACCAGAGCTCCGCGGTCCCGACGGTGCAGACCCTGCGCGGCGTGTTCTTCGCGAGCAATCGCGAGGGCTGGGCCGTGGGCAACCTCGGCACGATCCTCCACACCGCGAACGCCGGGAAGAACTGGTCGACCCAGGTTTCGAACTCGACCGGGTATACGCTCGAAGCGGTCGGCTTCCTCTCACCCTCGATCGGCGTCGTCGTCGGATCGGCCGGGCGCGTGCTGCGCACCGTCAACGGCGGCACGAACTGGTCGGTGGTGGCCGTCGACGCCAGCGGCAGTGGCCTCAACGACGTGGTCTTCCAGGACGCGAACCGGGGATGGATCGTGGGCAACGGCGGCGTGATCCTGCGCACGATCAACGGCGGTGCGACCTGGACGCGCGTGCTGCCGAACGCGACCGTCTTGGACCTCGAGAGCGTCGCGTTCCCGCCCTACAACCTGGGCGGCAACCCGCCCGCCGACCCGTACGGCCGCGGATGGATCGTGGGCGCGGGCGGCACCATCCTGACCTCGAGCGATTTCGGCTCAAGTTGGCGACTGGTCTCGCCCTTCGTCACCTCCGACGGCCTGCTCGGCGTCACGCGCCGGAGCAAGGTCGACGCAGTCGCCGTCGGCTCGAACGACCGCGTGCTCAACACGTTCGCCAGCGGGGACAGCGCGCGCTGGCAACTCGCCGGCGTGCCGGCTCCGCTCGCGAACCTGACCGCCGTGTCCTGGTCGCCCGAGAGCGCCGCGCCGGGCCACGTCTGGGCGGTCGGCAAGCAGTCGGCCGGACCGGCGCAGGCGATCGTGTTCCACTCGACCGACGGCGGCGGCTCGTGGGCAGCTCAGGCTCTACCCGGGTCCGCGCCGCTCTCCGGCAACGGTCTCGAGGACGTGTTCTTCCTCGACGACCGGCGCGGCTGGGCGGTGGGCGAACAGGGCCTCGTTCTCCACACCGCGACGGGGGGACGATGATCCCGGGCAAGAAGGTCAAGCTGCGC
>JBDTYW010000195.1:0-4869 GCA_040005445.1 Candidatus Eiseniibacteriota bacterium | reverse complement strand
CAGGGGCGTCGAGAGGGAGTCCCAGGTCACGCCGAAGTCCTTCGACCTCCAGAGCTTTCCGTCCTCGGGAGCAAACAGGAGCGTGTCCGGCTTGTCGGGATTCATCTCGAGCGGCATGCCGTACTCGGAGAAGTCCCTTGGGAACCCCGGGCTCCAGGTTGCCCCGGAGTTGGTCGTGCGCACGATGCGATCGGGCGTGCCCACCGCCGCGACCCACACCGTCGAGTCCTTGGGCGAGACGTAGAACGAGTTGGTCTTGATGCAGTTCGGGATGCTGTCGACGAACGCCCAGGTCGCGCCGCGATCGACGCTCTTGTAGATGTACTGGGCGATCACGACCCACACCGCGTTGCGATTCTGCGGCGTCGTGGCGAACGTGTTCCCGCGCGTGATCACGTAGGGTCCGGGCAGAGCGTTCTGCCAGTCCCAGGTTGTCCCGGTGCCGACGCCGAACGCCCAGCTCGTGCCGCCGTTCGTGGTGCGGGCCACGGCGCGGGTCGCGGAGGAGACCAGCCAGGCCTTCTGCGTGTCATAGGCGAAGTAGTCGCTGCCCGCGCCGAGCAGCGGGTGGAGAGCGAACGTCCAGGTCGCGCCGCCGTCGAGTGTGGTGCGCAGGAACCCCCCGCCGCCGGTGAGCGTGATCTTGTTCGGCGATTCCATGGTGACCGCGCGCACGTCGCCCTGCGAGTCCATCTTGAGGTTGACCGGCGTCCAGGCGCCGCCCGCATTCGCGCTCTTGTAGGCCGTCGCGAAGGCGCCCACGACCCACACGTCCGAGCCCACGAAGTCGACCGCGAGGAGGTCGCGCGTCGTCGGGGTCGTCAGCGTGGTCCACAGCGCCCCGCCGTTGCTCGTGCGCAGCGCCACGCCGCCGGCGCCCACGGCCCAGCCGTTCGAGGCATCGCGGAAGCGCACACCATAGAGCTTCGCGCTCGTGCCCGAGGTCTGCGGCGCCCACGACTGCCCGCCATCGCTCGAGAAATAGATCGCGCCGTTGCCGCCGATCGCGAACGCCGCGTTGTCGGCCGGCCACTCGATGCCGCGCAGGTCGGGCGCGCCGGGCAGGACCTGCATCGCCCACGCGCCGCCGCTGTTCGTGCTGCGGTAGACGCGCCCGTTGTCGCCCACGAGGATCGCGTTCAGGCCGCGCGCGGCGACGCCGTAGAGGACGCCCGGGCCCTGCGCGGGCGTCGCGGTCCAGTTCGAGCCGCCGTCGAACGAGCGCCAGACCGCGCCGGCGTCGCCCACCGCCCACACATCGGTCCCGTCGCGCGAGAACACCGCGCGAAAGCCCTGCGCCTCGGCCGCGCCCGCGAATGCGAGCACGCAGGCGAGCGGGCCCACGAGGAGCAGTCGGGCGAGCCATCCGCGCACGGGGAAGGTCATGGAAGTCTCCGGGCGGACGCGCGCCCCTTTACTCGATGAGTCGGGCAATGGTTTCAATCTCCGCGAGCGCGATTAGCGGGCGCCGCTCGACCGCGCCCTGGATCCGGAAATCGCGCACTTCGATGGCGTCGATCCGCACGGGCGGGAACTCGATGCGCGTGCCTGCGGGCCGGATCGGGCCCGCCGGAATGCGTCCGACCTCCCGGCCGTCGCGCAGGAGCAGCACCAGGCAACCGCGGATCTCAAGGTCGGTCCCCGCCGCTCCGTCTTTCGTAGGAGCATACAGGACCACGGCTTTGCCTTCAATCGGGGCGGCCCACGAAAGCCTCGCCCACGGCCGCTCGGAGCCCTCGGACACCCACCCGGTCGCCCGGATCGGGCCTTTTGCACGGCGGTCGACCAGTGCCGCGCCCCCGCTCCCGCCCGAGACCGTGACCAGGGCCGAGGGGGAAGCGTTGAACCACTTGGCCTCGAGGTTGTTCCTGGGGACCGGCAGCGCGGAGTGCCCCTCGTGGCAGCCCACGCACTTCGTGCCCGATCCGGTACGCGCGAAGTTCGATCCCGGTACGTGCGCGGGTCCGCGCGCGGAGCGCAGCACGTGGCCGAGGTCGTCCACGAGCTGCTCGAACATCGGCACGTCGCCCGGGATGTCGCTCTCGTGCACGGCGCCCGAGGCGTCGAGCTTCGCCTCGCGCACGAGCACGACCGTGTCCCCCGTCGCCGCTTCGGGCCGCGCGAGCGTCGCGAAGAACCGGATGCGCGCACCGGTCGCGATGCGCGGCGCATCGGGGAACGGCGAGTCGACCGGCCCGGTGGCGAACACGTTCAGGCAATCGAAGCGGAACGTGTCGTCGCCGCGCCGCACCTGGTCGAGGCGCGTCACCGGCAGCGTCCACGCCGGGTCGTCCACCCCGCCCTGCGGTCCGAGCACCGGCGGGCGAGGGCGGCGGACCAGCGGCGCCGGGTCGAGCTCGTCGGTGCCGGGCAGGTCGAGGATGCGCTCGATCCTCGCGCCCGCGCGCGCGGCCATGCGATAGAGGCCGAAGTCGCCGCCCGCGCCGCGGCCGAACCACTCCCCGCCCTGGTCGGAGGCGAACACGAGGCGTCCGTCGGGCAGGATGGCAGGCGCGGCGACGCCGAGCGGGCGCGACGTCGCCGCGCCCGCGTCGACCGGATCCGCCGTGTCGGTGAGGTAGCGCACCGGCCCGATCCCACCCTCGCAGGCGACCAGCGTCGTCGCGCCGGGGTCGGGCACGAGCGACGAGCGCGTGGCATCGACGCCCACCACCGTGCCGTCGCGCAGCACGCAGGGCTGGTAGCCGCCGATGCGCAGGCGCCGCGCGGGATCGCCCGCGGCGAGCTGAATGCGGTCGCCGTCGGGAAAGATCGAGACCACCTGCCAGTGATCGACGACGTCGATCGGCAGCGCGCGCGCGCGGTCGGTGGTGAGTCCCCACGGGTCGTGGTCGCTCGGCAGGTACGGATTGAAGAACCAGCGCGCGTACACGATGCGGCCGGTGCGCGGGTCGATCGTCGGCTCCTCGGCGCCGTTGCGTTCGGTCGTGATGCGCTCGAGCCCGCCGCCGTCGGGGCGCACGACGAACAGGTTCGAGACCGGCAGGCCGCCCTCCTGCGAGACCTGCGGAAAGCGCGTCGACGCAAACACGATGCGCCCGTCCGGCAGCCAGCAAGGATCGAAGTCGTCGTAGCGCGCGAAGCGAACGGACGCGCTCGGCCCGAGCGGCGAGAGATCGAGGCGACGATCGCTGCGCGTGAGCTGCCTGAGCCCGCGGCCGTCGGCGCCGACCACGAACAGCCGCCACGCGCTGTCCGGGTGTGCGAGCCCGGCAAACACGATGCGCCGCGCGTCCCACGACACGCCGGGATCGCTCACGTCGTAGAGCGCGCCGCCCGGGAGCAGGGAGCGCACTGAGCCGTCGCGCTCGCGCACGAGCAACCGGCCACCGGGGGCGAGCGTGCGCCCTCCGGGGCCGAAGCCGGGGACCTGGCGGCGTGGCCCGGGGGCGATGCGGCGGGAGACGAACACGATCGGCGGAAGGTCGTGCCGGATCTCGATTCGACTTTCAGAAACAGGGATATCCACCCGGGCGGCAAGCGCTTGGCCGGCGAGCGGCGGGGCGGCGGCGAGAACAAGCCCCGCGGCCAGGGCGAGGCTAGGCCGAATCGTCGGCGCGGAGCTCTCCCTCATCGCCGGTGGCCTCGTCGGCGGTCCCCGCCTCGGATGCGTCAAACTCCTCGGAGTCGTCGTCCGACTCGTCGATCGCCTCGTCCGCCAGTGCGAAGTCGAGCGGATCGTCGGGCGCACCGGCCGGCACCGGGTCGGGCTGCCCGGGAGTCTCGCCCATCATCATCTCCGCCACCACTCCGGCGACGGCCTCGGGCACGGGCAGGAACAGCTCCGGCTCGGCCTCGGGATTCTCGGGCTCCCGCTCGCCCACGATCGCCTTGAGCTCCTCGACGCGCGGCAGCTCGTTGAGGTCGTTGAGGCCGAAGTAGGAGAGGAACTCGCCCGTCGTGCCGTAGAGCAGCGGACGACCGACCACCTTCGAGCGGCCACGGATGGTAACCAGCTCGCGCTCGAGCAGGGTATTGAGCACGCCACTCGAATCGACGCCGCGGATCGCGTCGACCTCGGCCTTGGTCACCGGCTGCTTGTAGGCAATGATCGCGAGCGTCTCGAGCGCGGGCCGCGAGAGACGCATCTTCTTCTTGCCGCGCAGCATACGCCCCAGATAGGGCGCGAAGTCCTCGCGCGTCAGGTACTGCCAGCCCCCGGCGATCTCGCTCAGGCGCACGCCGCGTCCGCCCTGCTCATAGTCGGCGGCGAGCGCGAGCAGGGTCTCGCTCACGGTGGCGAGGTCGATCTCGCACGCCTCCGCAAGCAGCGTCGCGGGCAAAGGCTGGTCGGCGGCGAACAGCAGGGCTTCGAGGACCGGTTTCCAATCACGCGTTTCCATGGGCGTCTCCCGAGGGGGCGGCGGCGGGCGTATCCCACTCCGACGGAACATCCTCGTCGGCGGGCGGCTCGAGCACGATCTCGTCGAAGTTTCCGTGCTGCACGGCGGACAGGCGGTTCATCTTGAGCAATTCCAGCAAGGCCAAGAAGGTCACGATCATTTCCAGGCGGCTGCGGCACTCGGAGAGCAGCGTCTCGAACGACAGCCGCCCGGCCACGCGCACGCGGCTCTGGATGCGGTCGATCTTCTCCTCGATGTCGTAGGCTTCGCCCTCGAGTTCCATCACCGTGCGCGCGGGCAGGCGTGACAATACGCGGTTGAGCGCGTCGAGCAGGTGGAACAGCGTCGCGGGCGCGAGCGGCAGCGGCCCCGCCTCCTCGTCGCCCGGCACCATGCCGCGCTCGTACTCGAGGCGGCGGTGCTCCTCGCGCGTCTTGAGCGTCCCCGAGACCTCCTTGAACTGGCGGTACTCGAGCAGGCGCTGGACCAGCTCGTCGCGCGGGTC
>JBDTYW010000194.1:0-4884 GCA_040005445.1 Candidatus Eiseniibacteriota bacterium | reverse complement strand
GAGTACCGAGGCGGGGTCGACCTGGGCCAGTCCATCGAGGTGCGGCGCCACGCCGGGCGCCGGCGGATCCTCGCCGACGGGGCCGTCGCCGCCAGCGCGGTGACCGCCAGCCTCTGAGAGGGTGCGCCGAGAGGCGCACCCGTGGCCCGAGTGGGAGATCTCGGCGCGCATCGACACACGCGCCTGCTGGCCGCAGGTGTGGCGCGCCGTGCAATGCCACGACTCGCAGGTCGCGAATTACGCGAAGCTGGGCACGCTCTCGCCCGAGAACCACGAGGGCCTGTGGGGCCGCGGCTATTACTACCGCGTGTTCAGCACGGTCAACGGCTCGCGCGCTCCGGAGACGGACCTGTTCGAGGGCCTGCGCCCCGACGTCGCGCCGATGCAGTAGAATCTTTCGCGTGCCGCCCCTTGCGAGTTGCTCCCGCGCTCGCGCCCCGAGATTGGGAGGTCTTCGATGATTCGTCGCTCGAGTCCCGCAGCTCCGCGTTCGGCTCCAGCCGACCGGATCGACCTGCCCGGCCATTCCTGGGGCGGCTACCTCGTGATGGCGTACGCGGCGTACAAGTACACGCGCTCCGTCAACGAGACGCTGAACGCGGATCTTGGCAAGTTCGACATGTGGCCCGCGCTGGCCGGATTCCACATGCCGACGCTGGTCGCGACGGGTCGCTACGACATCAACGTCGCACCGAGCACGGCCTGGAACATCCACAAGGCGATCGCGGGATCGCAGTGGGTCGTCTTCGAGAAGAGCGGCCACCTGCCCTATTGCGAGGAGCCGGACAAGTTCGTCCAGGTCATGAACGACTTCCTGGGGGCGCGGTGAACCCGTCCCCCTGGAAAGGCGGCGCGCTGATCGGCGGCTTCGTGGCGCTCCTGCTCGGCTTTGCGGCCGCGCCGTCGGACGCCGCACCCGCGCCGTCCACGGCCTGGTCCTGGCGCCCGCTCGGCGCCGAAGCCTCACCCGCACCCGCGCCGAACGACACGATCCTCGTCACCGCCACGCAGCCCTACCTCGGCATTGCCGGCCAGGGCCGCGGCTACGTGTACCTCGCGCCCGGGCACGCGACGCTGGTCAACCCGATCCTCGTGGTCGAGGGCTTCGACATCGACAACACGATGGGCTGGAACGAGCTGTACGCGCTGCTCGATCAGCAGTCGCTGATCGAGGACGCGCGGGCGCGCGGTTACGACGCCGTCGTGCTCGACTTCCAGGATGCGACCGACTACATCCAGCGCAACGGGTTCGTCTTCACCGCACTGCTGGGCGAGGTCGAGAGCCGCATCGCTCCCGGCCAGACCATCGCGGTCGTCGGCGCGAGCATGGGTGGGCTGGTCGCGCGCTACGGCCTGGCCTGGCTCGAGACCCAGGGCTTTCCCCACCGCGTGCGCACGTTCCTGTCGTACGACGCGCCCATGCGTG
Organism: Candidatus Eiseniibacteriota bacterium; assembly: GCA_040005445.1. Classification (GTDB taxonomy): domain Bacteria; phylum Eisenbacteria; class RBG-16-71-46; order RBG-16-71-46; family DASYSL01; genus JANPEF01. The sequence goes on along the minus strand of JBDTYW010000194.1, from coordinate 3,458 downwards.
GGGCGAACATCCCGCTCGGCCTGCAATACTGGGTGGATTTCTTCTCCGGGCAATCGGCGGACGCGGCGTACTTCCGCGATCGCCTGAACACGCCCGCCGCGCGGCAGATGCTCGTCTATCACTTCACGAAGCCCGCCACGTCCACTCCGGCGGCGGATCCGCTGCGCGCGGGCCTCGTGGCCGACCTCGCCGCGGTCGGGGACTACCCGACGCACCTTCGCCGGGTCGCGTTCTCGAACGGCAGCGGCAGCGCTTTGGACCAGGGCTACGGCGCCGGGGCGCAACTGATCGCGTACACCTACAGCAACTTCATCGTCGGGATCGTGGGCAACGTGTGGGCCGTGCCGGCGGCCGGGGCGGACACCGTGTTCGACGGCCGGATCCGGATCACGTTCGTCTCCGACACGAAGCAGACCGTGATCGTCAACGGCACGCTGCCCTACGACAGCGCGCCCGGCGGTTGGCGCGCCTCGCTCGCGCAACTCGACACCACGCAGGCGCCGTACGGCGACATCGTCGCCCTCCATCCGGCGCACTGCTTCGTCCCGACGGTGAGCGCGCTCGACCTGCCGACGAGCAACCTGTTCCTGAACGTCGCGGGCACGCCGAACGCCGTCAGCCAGACGCCGTTCCACGCGATTTACTGGGCGCCGACGAACGAGGAGCACGTGAACATCTCGGCACAGGAGGCGCAGTGGGTGCTCGACGAGATCGGCCACCCGGTGGTCGCGGTCTCCGGCCCGTTCCAGGCGGCGAGCAGCCACGTCGCGTTCCTCGGCGCGGCGCCGAACCCGGGAACGGGGGCGATGCGACTGACGTTCGCGGCGACGGGGGACGGGGACACGGACGTGCGCGTGATCGCGCTCGGCGGCCGGATCGTGCGCACGCTGCGGGCCGCTCCCGGCGCCGGGACGCGCACGCTGGTGTGGGACGGCCTCGATGACCGCGGCAGCCGGGTCCCCGCGGGGCTTTATTTCGTGCGCGTTGCCCAGGGCGGAGCGGTGGCGAACGGGCGGGTCGTCCGGGTAGAATGAGCCGAACGCAACCGCTTTCGGCCCCCGGACCCCGATGAAAGGCTGCCCGCCCGCATGAGCTCGACCACCCGGAGAGACGCCCCGCTCGCCCTCGACTCCGAGCAGTTCCGCGCGCTCGGACACCGTCTCATCGACACCATCGCCGAGCGCCTCGCGCAGGTTCCGGCCGGGCCCGTCACGCGCGGGGAGACCCCGGACCAGGTTCGCGCCGCGCTCGGCCTCGGCGGCGCATTGCCCGAGCAGGGCGAGGACCCCGCGGGGCTGCTCGAGCGCACTACGAAGCTCCTGTTCGAGCACTCGCTGTTCAACGGGCACCCGAAGTTCTTCGGCTACATCACGTCATCGCCGGCGCCGATCGGCATGCTCGGCGACCTGCTCGCCTCCGCCGTGAACCCGAACGTCGGCGGGTACATGCTCTCCCCCGCGGCGACCGAGATCGAGGCCGAGACCGTGCGTTGGATCGCGGAGCTGATCGGCTACCCGGTCTCGGCGGGCGGGCTGCTGGTCAGCGGCGGCAACATGGCGAACTTCGTGGGCTTCTTCGCCGCCCGCGCCGCCCGCGCGCCGGGCAACATCCGCGCCGAGGGCGCCGACGGCAAGCGCCTGCGCGCGTACACTTCGGCCGAGACGCACACCTGGATCCAGAAGGCCGCAGACCTCTCGGGCATCGGCACCGACGCCGTGCGCTGGATCCCGACCGGCTCGGACCAGCGCATGGACCTCGCGGCGCTGCGGGCCACGATCGCCGCCGACCGCGAGGCCGGAGACGTGCCGTTCTTCGTGGCCGGCACCGCCGGTTCGGTGAGCACCGGCGCGGTCGACGACCTGCCGGCGATTGCCGCTCTCTGCCGCGAGGAGAAGCTTTGGTTCCACGTCGACGGCGCGTACGGAGGCTTTGCCGCCGCGCTGCCCGACGCCTCGCCGGAGCTGCGCGGGCTCGCGCTAGCCGACTCGGTCGCGGTCGATCCGCACAAGTGGCTATACGCGCCGCTCGAGGCGGGCTGCGCGCTGGTCCGCGATCCGGCGCACCTGATCGCGGCGTTCTCGTACCACCCGCCGTACTACCACCTCGACGAAGCGCTCAACTTCGTCGACTACGGCATGCAGAACTCGCGCGGGTTTCGGGCGCTCAAGGTGTGGCTCCAACTCAAGCAGGTGGGCGCCGCCGGCTACCGGCGCATGATCGGCGACGACGTGCGCCTCACGCGCGAACTCGACGCCGCGGTGCGCCGCGAGAACGAGCTCGAGCCGTTCACGTGTGCGCTCAGCATCGCGACGTTCCGGTTCGTGCCGTCGGACCTGCGCGCGGCGCTGGCGTCGGGAGACGCGAAGACCATCGCGTACGTTGACCGCTTGAACGAGACGCTGCTCGACCGCCTGCAGAAGGGCGGCGAGGCGTTCGTCTCGAACGCCGTGATCGGCGGGCGCTACGTGCTGCGCGCGTGCATCGTGAATTTCCACACGGAGCGCGAGGACATCGAGGCCCTGCCCGGCATCGTCGTGCGCGCGGGGCACCGGGTCGATCGCGAGTTACGCGCCGCGCAATTGTAAGCCCCGCGGGAGGGATGGGCTTCCGGAGGGGTGCGTACGAAACGTACAACTTGTACGTTTCGTACGTGCTGTCGCGGGGGAACCCTGCCGCCCAGCCTCGCCGGAGGCTGAGCGCGCCTGCTAACGCAGGAGCGCGAGCTTGACGGCACGGCGGGCGCCGAGCGCGTCGAGCCGCAGCAGGTAGAGCCCGCCCGGCACGATGCGCCCGGCCGCGTCGCGGCCATCCCAGCGCACGAGGTGCGGTCCCGCGGCGGCGATGCCGCCGGCGAGCCGCGCGATCTCGCGCCCCGCGACGTCGTACACCGCGAGGCGCGCCTCCCCGGACACCGGCAGCGAAAACGTCACCGTGGCCGTGCCGCCCCGCACCAGCGGGTTCGGCGCCGGCGATCCGAGCTGAACGCGTGCCGCGAGGACGCCGGGCGGCACATCCACCGATCCCGAGCCGTTGACCGACACCTGGATCGTGCCGTTGAGTGGCGCCACGAAGTCGACGTCCACGTCGTGCATGCCGTCGTGATCGAACTCCTGCGACACCGTTCCATTGGTCGCGGTGTAGGTCGCGAAGCCCGGCTGCATGTGGAACACGATCCGCGCGTGCTCGAAGGCCTCGCCGTAGCGGTTGACCACCGTCGTCGTGATGCTCGCCGCCGTGCCGTTGTTCGGCGCGTTCCACGACATCGAGAGCGAGTCCAGTGGCGTCGTCGCCGTGCCGCCCGCGTGGTGCATCGGGCCGGGCGTGATCACGCCGTTCGAGACGCGGAACAGGCGAAACGTGCGCTTGCCGTCGATCACCGATTGCAGGCCGAGATTGAACGGCTTCGCGGTGCGGTTGCCCTCGGCGACGCCGTGGTTGTGGCCCCAGATCGCGCCGTC
>JBDTYW010000193.1:0-4898 GCA_040005445.1 Candidatus Eiseniibacteriota bacterium | reverse complement strand
GACTTTCAAGCGGTCTCGCACCGGCCGCGTTGCCGAATCAGGCGAAGGCATTTAGCAGCGGCGCCGGGCGCGAATCAAGGGCCGGAATCCGGCGCTCCGTCCAGCGCGCGCAGCGCTTCGCGTACGCCGGGGGCACGGGGATCGAGCGCGAGGGCGGCGTGGAACTCGTTCCTTGCCTCGGCAATCCGGCCTTGCGCGGCCCGCACCCGGCCGAGATTGTAGTGCGCCTTGAGCGCGCGCGGGCGAGCGGCGATCACCTGCTCGAATGCGCTCGCGGCGTCCTCGAGTTGCCCGAGGCGAAACTGGCAGAGGCCGACATTGTTGAGCAGACTGATCGCCAGGGCGGTGTCCCCCGCCGCGCGCGCCGCCGCCTCGAGCCGGGTGAGCTCGGCGAGCGCGCCCGCGACGTCGCCGCGCTGGAAGCGCGCCGCAGCGGCCAGGCCCGAGTCCGCGAGCACGGCGTCGCCCCCGACCCGCTGCGCGGCGGCGAGCGCGCCTTGGGCATCGCCCGATCGCTCGAGCACGGCCGCGAGCCCCTGCCACCCCGGCCGGTAATTCGGCGCGAGCGTGGTCGCGCGCTCGAACAGGGCGCGCGCCTCCACCAGGTCGCCCCGGCGTGCGGCGAGCGTCCCGAACTTCGCGTAGTCCGCGTAGATCTCGGACTGCGCGGTCAGCGCCGGCGGCCGGGCGAACGCGAGCCCCGCCGCGAGCGGCAGCCCGAGCGCGAGCTCGAGGAGCCGGCGGCGGCGGCCGGCGGGTGCGGACCCGCGTGGGAACAGGTCGCGCGCGAGCACCGCGATTCCGTAGGCGGTGAACAGCGCGAGTACGGGCAACGCGGGCAGGCGATACTCGGCCGACACGAAGAACAGGAGCGCGGTCGCGAGCGCGACCAGCAGCCAGGCATGCAGCGGCCAGCGCGCGCGGCCGCGCGCCCACCACGCGCCGAGCAGGCCCATGGGCACGAACAGCCCGAAGCCGACCGGGAGCACGGACAACAGCGGCGACCACGCCCGCGCGAAGTACGGGCTCAGGTTCGTCGGCGCGTCGATCGCATTCATGAAGTAGCGCAGCTTCGTCCCCAGAAGCGCCAGCTCCCGGGCGGGATGCGTGAACGCCCAGCGCACGCCCTCGTCGAACAGCCAGCGCGCGGCCTCGCCGAGCGTGAGCGGGCGTCCGAGTTCGCGCGCCAGCGCGTCGCGCACGCCCCACACCTCGTGCGCGTACTCGCCGCTCGCCGCCCAGCGCGGCAGCGCGTAGATGCCCGTGGCCTGGTCGTTGTGCCCGATATAGAACGCCGCGTAGTTCGCCGAGACCGGCACCCACTGCCCCGCGACCGCGAAGTTGCGCGCGGTCACGAGCACGAGCGGAGCGAGCGCGCAGGCCGCGAACACGAGCCAGGCGCGCCCGGGCGCCGCGCGATCCGTTCCGTCTTTGCTCGCGTGCGGCGCGGCAAAACACGACCAGGCCAGCGGCAGCAACAGGAGGCTGTTGCCGCGCGCGAGCGTCGCCAGCCCGAGCGCGAGGCCCCCGAGTGCCGCCCAGCGCGCGCGCGGATCCGCCTGCCACAGGACCAGCGCCGCGATCGTGGTCATGCCGAGCGCGGTGACCAGCGTCGGCGTGAGCAGCGCGCCCGCGTAGAACACCATCGAGCCGGCGACCGCGGTCATGAGCCCCGCGACGAGCCCCACGGAGGGCGAGAACAGGCGCGCGCCGATCCACGCGGTGAGCGCACAGGTCGCGGCATCGAGCGCCGCCTGCGCCGCGAGGGCAAACACCACGGAGCCCTTGCCGAGCGTGTACAGCGCCGCGAGGAAGTACGGATAGAGCACGTTGACCGCATACACGTCTTCGCCGCGGAACTGCCCGGCCCGGATCGCGCGCGCGAATCGATCGTAGGTCTCGGCGTCGATCAGGAGGAGGTCGGTGATCGGCGTGCCGCGCACCTGGGCGAGATAGAGCAGGCGGATCACGAGCGCGACAAAGAAGACGGCGGCCGGCGTGAGCCACGCGCGGCGAGCAGCCGGGAGCGCGGCCGTCCGCGCCGCTACCGGCGCCTGCCCTTCCGCCCTCAGGCGGGGTCCGCGGCCCATTGCCTTCGGCGTTGGACCAGCACCATCCGGGCGAGGAACAAGGGGAGACCGAGCACGCCCAACGGAATGATCAGGATGCCGAAGACCACCGGATGCGCCTGGCGCGGGGTGGACATACTGGAGCTAGGAGTTCACTCCCGCCGGAGCGGTGAGGCGCACCGCCGGGTCGTCGAAGTCCAAGACCGCGGCGCCGAGCAGCCACTTGTCGAACCAGCGCCGGATGAGCTGCTGGTTCTGGACGCGCCGCGAGGGCGCGCCGCTGCGCGTCAGCTCGTGGCCCTCGCCCGGGAAGCGCGCCATCACGGCGGTCTTCTTGAGCGCGACCAGCGCGCGGTACATGGTCTCGCCCTGGGCGATCGGCGTGCGCCAGTCCTCCTCGCTGTGGAGCACGAGCAGCGGCGTCTCGACGTTCGCGGCGTGGGTCACCGGCGAGCGGCGCTTGAAGTCGGCGATGTCCTCGAACGGCGCGTTGCGGAACCACGCGTTGTTGAACTGCGTGAAGTCGGCGCTGTACCAGAACGACTCCCAGTCGCCGATGCAGCGCTGGGTGATTGCCGCCTTGAAGCGCTTGGTCTGCGTGATCGCCCAGTTTGTGAGCAGGCCTCCGCCCGAGCCGCCGGTGATGCCGAGACGCGATTCGTCCACATAGCCGAGCGCGATCACGTGATCCACGCACGCCATCAGGTCCTTGAAGTCGTCGCCCGGGTACTCGAACTGGATGACGTTGCCGAACTCCTGCCCGTAGGTCGTCGAGCCGCGCGGATTGGGGTAGAGCACGACGTAGCCCGCCTCGGCCAGCACCTGGAACTCGTGGTAGAAGCCCATGCCGTACGCGGTGTGCGGGCCGCCGTGGATCTCGAGCACCAGCGGGTACTTCTGCTTCGGGTCGAAGCCGGGCGGCTTGACGATCCACGCCTGGATTTCCGTCCCGTCGAATGACCGCACCCGGATCTCCTCGACCGGGCCGAGCTTCGCCTCCTGGAACAGCGCCTCGTTGGCGTCCAACAGCGGGGTTAGCGCGCGCGTCGCCGTGTCGAACACGTGGAGCACACCCGGGCGCTCGGGGCTGCCCAGAAGGAGCGCGAACTTCGACGCGTCCGGCGTCGCGCTGCCGATGATCACCTCGTGCCGATTGTCGGTCAGCTCCTCGACCGCGCCGTCCTCCACCCGCACGCGCGCGAGCATCTGCGCGCCCTGGCGGCCGACCGTGGTGTAGGCATAGGCCTCGCCGGGAGCGAACGCGAGCGGCGTCGCCCCGCCGCCCCGCGGCGGGTGCTGGTCGGAGCCGATCGTCGAGTCGCCGACCTCGAAGTCGTAGTCGGCGGTGAGGACGCGCGGCGCGCGTGCCGGCCACGGGGCCGCGAACAGGAACAGGTCGCCCTGGTCGTAGGAGCGCGCGGGCTCCGGGACCAGCATGCCGGTTGCGAGGATCGCGCCGCTCTCGCCCTCGTGGAACGCGCCGATCGGCCCGCCGGCATCGGCGACGAATGCGATCCCGTCGTCATCGGTCGCGGGCGTCGTGCGATCGACTGGGACCGCGTAGAGGTCCTGGTCGTCGGATCCGTGCCACGGCTCGGCGCGGCGATCGCTCAGGAAGAAGATGCGCTTGCCGTCCCGCGACCAGGCGGGCGCGGTCTCCGCGTAGCGCCCGGCCGTGAGTTGCCGGGGCGCGCCGGCACCCAGCGCGTCGACGATCCACACATGATCGGGATGTTCGAAATCGTAGAAGCCCTGGTTGTCGAGCCGGAAGAACGGCCGGGTCACGATGCGCACAGGCGGCTTCTTCGGCTTCGCCTTCTCCTTCTCCTCGTGTTCGGCCGTGGTCGTGCCGTCGAGCTCGGGCCGGGTTTCGCTGGTGAACGCGAGGCGCTTGCCGTCGGGCGACCACGCCGGGCTCGCGGCGCCCTTGGCCAGGTCGGTCAGCCGCAGGGACTCGCCCCCGCCCATCGGCAGGACGTGCAACTGCGGGGACTTGTCCTCGCCCGGCGAGCGCACGAACGCGATGCGGTCGCCGGTCGGGGACCATCGCGCCTGGCCGTCACGCGTCCCGAACGTGAGCGCGCGCGGCGCGCCCCCGCCGGTGGAGACGACCCACAGGCTGGACTGGTAGCTGTCGAGGACCGGGTCCACGCTGACGCGCGTGTAGACGATCCTCAGGCCATCGGGACTGATCTGCGGGTCGGCGATCCAGGTCAGGCGCAGCAGGTCGGTTTCGAGCATGGCGCGGAGGATGCCCCGGCGCCCTGCAAAATGCAACGCCCACGGCGCCCCCGGGGCCGAATCGGGGCGTGACCCGGGGGCGCGGGGGGCGTAAGCTTTTCGGCACCCGCCCACGCGACTTCTCCCCACCGGAGGTCCGATGTCCAGCCGTGCCTCGTCGCGCCCCTTCGCGGGCGCGCGCTTCCTCGTCGCCGCCCTGGCGGTCGCCGCGTTCGCCGGCCGCACCGCGCCCGCACGCGCGGCGTGGAGCGTCGACGGCAACCCGCTCACGCTCGCCGGGGGCCACCAGAGCATTCCGCTTGCCGCGCCCGATGCGCAGGGCGGGGCCTACGTGGTCTGGCTCGACTACCGCTCCGGCAATGCGGACCTCTACGCCCAGCACATTTCCGCCACCAGCGCGCTGGTCGCCGGATGGCCGTCCAACGGCCTCGCCGTGTGCACGCTCCCCTCGGTCCAGCATGACCCGGCGATCGCCTCGGATGGCGCCGGCGGCGCGTGCGTCGTGTGGACCGATGCGCGCAACGGCTCGCAGGACATCTTCGCGCTGCGGCTGGTCTCGGGGGGCGTCGCCCCCGGGTGGCCGGCCGA
>JBDTYW010000192.1:0-4915 GCA_040005445.1 Candidatus Eiseniibacteriota bacterium | reverse complement strand
AGTCGGTCCAGTCGAACGCGGCACCGCCCCACGCCTGGACATCGATGCCGAGATGGCGCTTGTACCAAGCCTGCAGCGCAGGCGCGTCCTTGGCCTTGAAGAAGATGCCGCCGATGCCGGTGACTCGCTTCATGGGAACCTCCGATGTGTGGTGATTTGGGGTAACGTTGCTTCTGTGGCCTGACTCGTAGCCGCTGGTTCGGGATCGCCGGTCGAACCGCGGTTTGAGCGCGGTCCATCCTGAGCGGCCTGGCAACCGAAGTCAATTCGGCAGACGAATCGAGGGAAGTCACCCAATCAGAGGGCTGTTTTGCTTCGCAATAGACTCCCTCGCGGCGGATCGCCCGGCTACTCAACCACAACGTCCTCGCTGGTCGCCTCGTGCATCCGCTCCGCCACCCACGCGGCCCGGTGGGTCAGGCTCGCGTCGGCCACGAGCCCGTCCAGCGCGTGGCGCAGCTGCTCGGACCACTGCTGTCGTTCGGCCTTGTAGAACTGCTCGGCATCACTACGGGCCTCCAACTCACGCTCCTCCGCGCAGTCGTCGCAGCCTCGCCCCCGGTAGGACGCTCGTCCAGGCTGCAGAGGAGCCGGTGAACGAGAACATCGCGTACGGCTGTCCCGTCTGCGAGGAGCGCGACAAACCGATGGCGCTGCGCAAGCTCCTCCCCGCCCTGCGGCCCGGGGGTGCGATGGTCCTCATCAGGGAGGCGGGCGCGACGCGACTCGCCGTTCGCCAGCACCGCAGGCGCAGAATCGTGCACGACCTGTCATTCATCCGCCCGGTCTGCAACTCGAGGACGATTTCACCCCGTTCATCGGATCGCGCTTTGGCAAGCCCCGCCCGGCGGCCATATTGGGGGGCTGCCGGGCTGGTCAATCGATTAGACGACCGCTAGACTCGGCTGCATGATCATGGGCCATCCTCGCGCAAGGAGCGATGAATGCAGCAGGCTGTAGCGGGACCGGATGCCGCCCGACCCGCGGGCCCGCCGTCGATGCTGAACTGGCGGCGCGTGCGGTTCACCCTGATCGTCACGGCCCTCTTCGGGCTCATGCTCGGGCACGGCTGGACCTCCGGGGTGTCCTCTGCACTCACCCGCACCATCGGTCTGGGCTTCATCGTCATGATCGTCTTCGGCCTGTTCGAGCGCTGGCCGAAGCGCCTGCCCCGGTGGCTCGCTCGCTGGGTGCTGCAAGTGGTCGCCGTCGCCGTGGTCATCCCGCCCAGCACTGCGATCATCTATGCGCTCTCGACCCCGCCCGGCGATCCGCCGTTCTACAGGGTCACGGAGCGCATGCAGGGGTTCGGGGCGCTGACGATGATGGGACTGCTGTTCGGTCCATGGATCGCGCTGGGAGCCCTCGTCCGCCAGAAGGATGCGCTAGCGCGCAACCAGGCTCTCTCGTTCGAGCTCGAGCGCAGCGAGCTCGAGCGGCAGGCATCCGCCGCCCGCCTCAAGCTCCTGCAGGCGCAGGTCGCGCCCCACTTTCTGTTCAACACCCTGGCAAACGTGCAGGCGCTGGTCGACACCGGATCGCCGCAGGCCCCGTTGGTGCTGCGTAGTCTGGTCGCCTACCTGCGCGCGGCTGTCCCGCGCCTCGACGAAGCCGCCACGACGCTCGGGCAGGAGCTCCAGCTCGTCCAGGCGTACCTCGAGCTCATGCACATGCGGATGCCGGACCGCCTGCAGTTCGCGCTGCACGTCGACGAGGACGCGCGCGCGCTGCGCTGTCCGCCCATGACGCTCCTGACGCTAGTCGAGAATGCGGTGCGCCACGGCATCGATCCAAGCGAGGAGGGCGGCCGCATCGACATTCACGTCTCGCGGCGCGCCGATCGTTGCCTGGTGCGGGTGAGCGACACGGGGGCCGGGCTGGGGAGCGCGAACAGCGGCCTCGGCACGGGCCTGTCGACGCTGCGGGAGCGGCTCGAGCTCGCGTTTGGCGGCGACGCCCAGCTGAGAGTGGCCGCCCAGCATCCGCGCGGCGTCTCGGCGGAGCTCGAGTTTCCGGCGCACACATGACTCCACGCCCAACCGCCCTGATCGCGGACGACGAGCCGCTCCTGCGCGAAGCGCTGGCCCGCCAGCTGGCCGAGGCTTGGCCCGAGCTCGAGATCATCGCGCTGGCGCGCAACGGCCGCGAGACCATCAAGTTGTTCGAAGCCCAGATGCCCGACGTCTGCTTCCTCGACGTTCACATGCCAGGCAAGTCCGGCGTCGAGGCGGCCGCGCACATCGGCCGGCGCGCCCATCTCGTGTTCGTCACCGCGTACGACCAGTACGCGGTGCAGGCGTTCGCCCAGGGCGCGCTCGACTACCTGGTCAAGCCCGTCGAGCAGGCGCGTCTCGTCGAAACGGTCGTGCGGCTTCAGGAACGCATGCGGGCCGCGCAGCCGGCCCTCAACACCGAGGCGCTCCTCCAGCAGCTCGCCGCGCAGCTCGCGCAAGTGCGGGGCGCCGCGGCCCCGCTCCGATGGGTCCGGGCGCAGGTCGGCGACGCCGTGCGCCTGATTCCGGTCGACGATATCGACTACCTGCGCTCGGACGCGAAGTACACGCTCGTGGCGTGGCGCGACGGCGACCAGCCCGCGGAGGCGCTCGTTCGCATCGCGCTCAAGGACCTCGCCTTGCAGCTCGATCCCGCGCAGTTCGCGCAGGTGCATCGCTCGGTCGTGGTCAATCTCCGGGCGATCCGCGTAGTCACGCGCAGCGAAAACGAGACTGCCGACATCCACCTGAAAGGCCGCAAGGAGGTGCTGCCGGTCAGCCGCAGCTACCTTCACCTGTTCCGGCAGATGTAGTTCATCCCCGCCTGGCGTGTCCTGTCCGCAAGGCCCGCCGTTCGTCGCAACCGGCTTTGCCTCCCGTCATTCCACGTCGAAACTCCATGCATGTCGCCGGCGCACGTGGCGCCGGCATGCCAGGAGGATTGCCGTGAAATACCTCGTTCGAGTCTCGATCCTGCTGTTTCTGAGCTCCGCCCTGGTGGGTGGGAGTCCATCCGGCGCAGCGTGTACGATCGGCCCGTCGCTCCACGGGAACTGCGTCGCGATGCGAGTCCTCGTGCGCGTGATGAAGAACGTCATCGTGGTGCGCCGCACCCCGCCGACGCCGCGATGATCCGCAGCGCGGCACCTCCCGCGGAAGCGACCGTTGTCTCGGTGCTGGTCACGATGCTCGAGCGCCTCGGCGTCGAGCGAGCGTTCGGCGTCTCGGGTGGCGCGATGGCGGCGCTGTGGGACGCTCTGTCCTCGAGCCCTCTCTTCGTCCATCACTTCCGCCACGAGAGCGGAGCCGCGTTCGCCGCGATCGAGGCCGGTTTCGCAAGCGGACGGCCGACCGTCCTGTTCACGACCACGGGTCCCGGACTGACCAACGCGCTTACGGGCATCCTGGCGGCTCGCGGCGAGGGGGCGCGCGTGATCGTGATCTCCGCGTCCACGGCGGTGCCTGCGCGCGGGCGGTTCGCGATCCAGGAGACGTCCCGCGACACGATGCCGTCCTCGTTCTACGAGTCGGGACGTCTGTTCCACTTCGCAAGCATGGTCGAGGACCCCGCGCAGCTCGCCGGGATCGAGCGGAAGCTCACCGCGGGTCTTGCACGCCGCACCGCCTTCGTCGCGCACCTGGCGATCGACGCCGCCGTGCAACGTGCGCCGGCCTCTCCCGTGCCCATCGAATCGGTTTCCGCGACCGCGGAAGCGCCGCGCGGGATCGACGCCTGCGTCGACGCATTGCGCGACGGACCGTTCGCCCTGTGGGTCGGGTTCGGCGCGCGCGATGCGTCGGCCGAAGTGCGCGAGCTCGCGCGCCGCATGCACGCGCCCGTGATGTGCTCCCCGCGCGGCAAGGGCACTTTCCCCGAGGACGATCCGCTCTTCGTCGGCGTGACCGGCCTCGCGGGGCATGCGTCCGTCTTCCAGGCCCTGGGCGCGTTCCGGCCGAGGCGTCTGCTGGTCCTGGGCACGCGCATGGGAGAGCCGACGTCGTTCTGGGACCCTCGCTACGTCACACCCCGGGGGTTCGTCCATGTCGATGCGGACCCCGATGTTCCAGGTATCGCCTACCCCGGCTCACCCACGATCTCCGTGGTGGGCGACGTCGGAGCGACGCTGCGGGCCGTGCTCACCGAACTCGCTCCCGCGGGCAACGGGGCGATGCCCGCATTGCCGCGCCCGGACATCGTTCGCATCGAGCGGCGTGCGGAAGGCCTTGTCCGCCCCGAGGCGCTGATGGACGCGCTGCAGGATCAGGTCCTCGATCGCAGCGACGCCCTCGTGCTTGCGGAGTCGGGTAACTCGTTTCTCTGGGCAACGCATCGCCTGCGTTTCGCGCAGCCGCATCGCTATCGCGTCAGCACCGGCGTCGGCGCGATGGGGCAGGCCGCAGCGGGCGTCGTCGGCGCCGCGGTCGCGACCGGAACAAAATCGGTGGCCATCGTGGGCGACGGCTCGCTCCTCATGACGAACGAAATCAACAGCGCGGTGCAGTTCGCCGCGCCGGCAGTGTGGGTCGTGCTCAACGACGCCCGCTACGGCATGTGCGCACAGGGCATGGAGGCGCTCGGCCTGTCGGCGGACGCCTCGATCCCGCAGGTCGACTTCGCCGCGTTCGCCCGCGCGCAGGGCGCAGGAGCGACGCGGGTCGAGCACGAGATGCAGCTCGACGCGGCACTGGAAGAGGCGATGACAGCGCGCGGGCCGTTCCTCGTGGACGTGCGGATCGATCCAGCGTGCAAGGCCCCGGCCTCGCTGCGCAACAAGGCTCTCGCCGGCGCAAACGACCCGAAGACCTTTCCCCTGGGGAGCTGATGGAATCCAACACGTTCACCACCACGATCTACGCGCAGACGCCGGCGGCGCGCGCGTTCGCCTACCTGAGGCGCCTGCAGAACCTCGACGAGTGGACGC
>JBDTYW010000191.1:0-4956 GCA_040005445.1 Candidatus Eiseniibacteriota bacterium | reverse complement strand
TAGGCCTGCATCATCCCGTACTCGATCGCGTTGTGGACCATCTTCGAGTAGTGGCCGGCGCCCGGGGGTCCGAGCCAGCGATAGCCGTTCGGCGGGGCGAGCGTCTTGAGCGCAGGCTCGACATGATCGAACGCCGCGCGATCGCCGCCGAGCATCATGCAGTAGCCTTCGGTCAGCCCCCACACGCCGCCGGACGTGCCCTGGTCGAGGAAGCGCACGCCGTGCTTGCCGAGGGAGGCTGCGCGGCGGACCGAGTCCTTGTAGTACGAGTTGCCGCCGTCGATCACGACGTCGCCCGCCGAGCATGCGGCGAGCAGTTGCGTCAGCACCTGCTCGGTCGGCTCTCCCGCGGGCACCATCAGCCAGATCGAACGCGGGGCGGGCAGTTTCGCCACGAGCGATGCGACGTCGGGGGCGCCCTCGCCGCCGTGCGACTCGAGTTCCTTGATCGAGTCCGCTCCGCGCGCGGTCCCGACCACCTCGTGGCCGCCGCGCACGAGCCGCGTGGCCATGTTGCCGCCCATCTTGCCGAGACCGATCATGCCCACGCGCATCGGGAGACTCCGGATTGGGGAAACGCCGCGCCCCGGGATGGGGCCGGCTCGATCGCAGGATACCGCAAACGCGCGCCGGGGGAGCACGCGCGGCGCGGCTGGCGGCGCATGGCTGGCGGCGGAGGCAAAGTCCTGTATCCTGCGAGCCACATGGAAACCCGCGCAGGCGAGCGATCCGACGGTTTCGTGGACGAGGCGACGGCCCGGCGCTTCGAGGCCCTCGACGCCGATTACGCCGGCCGCATGGTGACGCTCCGCGCCGCCATGACGTCCGAAGGCGGCGCCGAGGCGATCGTCGTCGCCGGGGCGACGTGTGCGTGGTTCGCTTCGGAGTCCGTGCTCTCGCACGTCTACGGGCTCGGGTTGTCCGTCGATGCCACGGATTCCGATCTCGCCGCGATCGAGGAGTTCTATCGATCCAAGGGCGACGCGCGCCTGCAGGTCGAACTCTGCCCGTTCGCGCGCAAGTCCACGCTCCGGCGGCTCGGCGATCGCGGCTACGTGGTGACCGGCTTCGAGCACGTGCTGGCCCGGCCGCTCGGCGGGGCCCTCGAGGCGGCGCCACCCGGCCCCGGGTCGCGCATCACGGTGCGCGCGGTGGATGCGAGTTCGGACGAGGGGCGCGCGGAATGGTCCCGCGTCGCAGGCGAGGCCTTCTTCGCGCCCGACCTGGTGCCGCGGTCGCTCGAGGGCGTGTTCGAGGTTACGCCGCGCCTGCCCGACACGACGGTCTTCCTCGCGGAGGCGGACGGGTTCCCGGTCGCGGTCGCGGCCCTGACGGTCGCGGCCGGGATCGGCGCCCTGTTCGCGGGGGCGACGTTGCGCTCGGCCCGGCGCGCGGGCGCCCACGGCGCGCTGCTGAGGGCCCGTCTCGAAGCCGCGGCGGCCGCCGGAGCGGAGTGGGCGACCGCGGGGGCGACGCCCGGCAGCGGGTCGCAGCACAATATGGAGCGCCACGGATTTCGGGTGGCGTACACTCGGGCGGTCCTGGGGAAAGTCCTGTGAGATCAAGGAGGGCCGGACGATGACACCCCCACGCGAACCTTCCGACCCCGCCGGCCCGCGCCGTCCGCGCGGCCGCCCCCCCCGCGACAATTCGCTCGCCCCCGGCGATCCCGGCGTGCTTGCCGGCCCGGACGCGGAGTCCTTTGCCCGCGCGATCCTGCATTCCCTCCCGGCGCACCTCGCGGTGATCGAGAGCGACGGCCGCATCGTTGCCGTCAACAAGGCGTGGGAAAAGTTCACGCAGGAAATCTCCGACCTCTGGCCCGACGTGCCCGGCCTGGGCGAGAACTATCTCGACGCGCTCGAGGTCGGCCGCGCGCTCGAGCGCGCCCGCGCGCGGGAGGCCGCGACCGGGATCCACGACGTGCTTGACCGCCGGCGCGCGCGCTTCGAGATCGAGGATGCGCTCGCGCGCCTCGACGGCGCGCGCTGGTTCCTGCTCGGCGTCACGCCGCTGCTCGGCGCGGAGGGTGGCGCCGTGATCGCGCACACCGAGATCACGGCGCGCAAGGAGGCCGAGATCGCGGTCGTGCAGAAGCAGGAGGTGCTCCAGGCCGTGCTCGAGAGCAGTGCGGAGGGCATCGTGGTCTCCAATTCGGACGGGGTGTTCGTGCTGTTCAACGGCGCCGCGCGCGAGATCGCCGGCGTGGGCCTGATCGAGAGCCCGCCCGAAAAGTGGACCGAGGATTTCGGCATCTTCCATCCGGGCGGACCCTTGATGCGGCTCGACGAGCTTCCGCTCTACCGGGCGATGCAGGGCGAGTCCACCGACCGCATGCACATGCACCTCAAGAACCCGGCGATCCCCGACGGGCGGGACATCGAGATCTCCGGCCGGCCGTGGAGCGTGCCCGGGACCGACCTCTCGGGCGGCGTCGTGGTCTTCCGAGACATCACGCACGAGGCCCGGATCGAAGAGAAGATCCGTTTCCAGGTGGGCGTGCTCGACGCCGTGCCGAACGCGGTGCTCGCGCTCGATCCCGAAGGCCGGATCGTGTACTGGAACCGGGGCGCCGAGCAGCTGGTCGGCTGGCGGGGCGAGGACCTGGTCGGCCGCCGCGGCCGCGACGTGCTGCTGAGCGAGGAGGAGCGCGCGCAGGTCGACGGCATTCGCGCGTACTGCGAGGGTGGCGGCATCTTTCGCGGCGAGTTCCCCGCGCGCCGTCCCGATGGCACCCGGGTGCCGCTCCTCGCGCTCGCGAGCGCGCTGCGCAATCCGGCAGGCACACTCACCGGCTTCGTCGTCGTGGGCGTGGACCTGACCGACCTGCGCACGACCCAGGACGCGCTCCGGGCGCGCGAAGCCGAGTTGCGCCAGTTCCAGAAGATGGAGGCGATCGGCCGACTCGCCGGCGGGGTGGCGCACGACTTCAACAACCTGCTGACGGTGATTCGCGGCTACATGGACCTGCTGCTCGCGCGGCTGCCCGAGAACGAGCCGGCCCGCGACGACGCGATGCAGGTCGCCCGCGCCGCCGACCGCGCCGCCGAGCTCACCGGACAGCTGCTGGCGTTCAGCCGCAGCCGCCCGATCTCGGGCGCGCTCGTCGACCTGAACCAGGTCGTCGGGGAATTCCTCCCGATGCTGAGGCGCACGCTGGGCGAGAACATCGAGGTCGTGGCGGAGCTCGACTCGGACCTCGGCCTGGTGAGCGCGGACGCGGGCCAGATCGGCCAGGTGCTGCTCAACCTCGCGCTCAACGCGCGCGACGCCATGCCCGAGGGAGGCGTGCTGACGGTCGGTACGGACAACGCCGAGCTCGACGCCGGCTACCCGGGCACGCACGTGCCGCTGCCGCCGGGGCCATACGTGCGCCTGTCCGTCGGCGACACCGGCATCGGGATGGACGAGGAGACCCGCGCGCGCGTGTTCGAGCCGTTCTTCACGACCAAGGGCCCGGGGCAGGGCACGGGCCTGGGGCTCTCGACCGCGTATGGCATCGTACGCCAGCACGACGGCGCGATCTGGATTTACAGCGAGCCCGGGCACGGCACGACCGTGCGGCTGTTCCTGCCGCGCGTGTACGAGGACTTCACGGCGCCGGCTCCGCCGCCGCCGCCCGTGGCCGCGGCGCTCGGCGGGGAGACCATCCTGCTGGTCGAGGACGAGAACGCCGTGCGCCACGTCGCGCGACGGCTGCTCGAGACCAGGGGCTATCGCGTGCTCGAAGCCGAGGGCGGCGATGCCGCGCTCGCGATCGCGCGCCAGGGCGGGCAATCGATCGACCTGCTCCTGACCGACGTCATCATGCCGGGAATGAACGGGCGGGAGGTCGCCGAGGCCGTGCGCGCGTTGCGACCCGGGCTGCGCGTGCTGTACGTCTCCGGACACTCCGGCGAGGTCCTGAACCGCCTCGGCGGTCTCGGCCCCGGCGCCCACTTCCTGACAAAGCCGTTTTCGACCACGGAGCTGTGCGACGCCGTGCGCAGGGCCCTCGACGGCCCGGCCGGTCCCGGCACGGCGCCGTCCTGAGTTCATCGACTCTCGGAGGCATGGCATGGAATTCCCCGCCGAACCGTTCCGCATCAAGGTCGTCGAGACGCTGCGTCCCACCACGCGCGAGGAGCGCGTGCGCTGGCTCGAGGCCGCGGGCTACAACCTGTTCCAGGTGCCCGCGGAGTCGATCTACATCGACCTGCTGACCGACAGCGGCACCTCGGCGATGAGCGACCGGCAGTGGGCCGCCCTCATGGTGGGGGACGAGTCCTATGCCGGGAGCCGCAGCTTCTACCGCTTCGAGTCGGTGATCCGCGACCTGTTCGGCTTCCGTCACGTGATTCCCACGCACCAGGGCCGCATGGCGGAGAACCTTTTGTTCCACGCCGTGGTGACGCCCGGTGACGTCGTGCCGAACAACATCCACTTCGACACCACGCGCGCGAACGCCGAGCAGGCCGGTGCCGAGGCGCTCGACCTGGTCGTGCCCGAGGGCCTCGACCCGCAGCACCGCGGCCCGTTCAAGGGGAACATGGACGTGGCGCGCCTCGACCGCGTGCTGACCGAGAACCAGGGCCGCGTGCCGGTCGTCATGCTCACGATCACGAACAACTCGGGCGGAGGCCAGCCGGTCTCCATGGCCAACGCGCGTGCCACCTCCGAGGTGTGTCGCCGTCACGGCGTGCCGTTGTTCTTCGACGCCTGCCGCTTTGCCGAGAACGCCTGGTTCATCCAGCAGCGCGAGGACGGCTACGCGAATCGCAGCGTGAAGCAGATCGCGCAGGAGATGTTCGCGCTCGGCGAAGGCTGCACCATGAGCGCGAAGAAGGACGGCCTCGTGAACATCGGTGGATTCGTCGCCATGAACGATGCCGCATGGGCCGAGAAGATCACGCACCGCCTGATCCTGGTCGAGGGCTTCTCGACCTACGGCGGGCTCGCGGGCCGCGACCTCGAGGC
>JBDTYW010000190.1:0-4973 GCA_040005445.1 Candidatus Eiseniibacteriota bacterium | reverse complement strand
GCCGGCGCCCACCGCCGCCCCGGCGATCGCCCCGCGCACCAGCGCCCACGCCTCGGCCTCGACG
Source organism: Candidatus Eiseniibacteriota bacterium (assembly GCA_040005445.1). Classification (GTDB taxonomy): domain Bacteria; phylum Eisenbacteria; class RBG-16-71-46; order RBG-16-71-46; family DASYSL01; genus JANPEF01. The sequence continues at coordinate 4,909 of JBDTYW010000190.1, read as the reverse complement.
ATCGCGAGTTGCTCGCCCAGGCGCTTGAGCTGCTTTGCCAGCGCCACGCGCTCGCCCGCCGCGCGCTCGAGCAGGCCGAGCACTTCGCGATCGGAGGTGTGCTGCCTGAGCGCCGCGTCGACCATGGCGCGCGTGCGGTCCTGGTAGTCCGCGAGCGCGCGCAGGCCGCACACGAACTCGACGCGCACGCCGCCATTCCACTTTTCCCAGCGCCGGACCTTGATCGGGCCGATCTCGCCGGTGCGCGTACAGTGCGTGCCGCCGCAGGGCGAGACGTCCCACTCGGGCACGACGATCAGGCGCACGGGGCCGTCGACCTTCGGCGGCTTGCGCAGCGCGTAGCCGCCGAGTTCGTCGGGCGAGACCACGATCGATTGCACGGGTCGGTCCTCGAACACGACCTGGTTCGCGGCCTCCTCGACGCGCTCGACGTCGTCCCACGCGAGGTCCGAGCGCTCGAGGTCGATCGTGCCCTCGAACTCGCCGAGCCGGGACGACACCGTGAACGCCCCCAGCACGCGCTCGAACGCCTGCGAGAGCACGTGCTGGCCGGTGTGCTGCTGGCGGTTGCCGCGGCGGCGCACCGGGTCAATCGTCGCGGGCACGCGCGTGCTGACGCCGGGGGCGTCGCCCTCGACGCGGTGCCACACGCGACCCGCCGCGTCCTCCTCGACGTCGACCACCGCGGCGCGGCCGAGCGTGCCGAGGTCGCACTCCTGCCCTCCGCCGGTCGGATAGAAGTACGAGGCCTCGAGCGCGAGCCACATCCCGCGCGTATCGCGCCGCGCGTCCAGGACCGTGGCCTCGAACGCGGTCGTATACGGATCGTCGAAATACGGCCGCGGGGTGGAATGCCCGAACATGTCGCTCATGCGCGTCCTTTCAGCCCGGGGGCCGCGTGAGGTTGTACTTGTTCATCTTGCGCCACAGCGTCGTGCGCGAGATCCCGAGCTGGCGGGCCGCATTCGTGACGTTGCCCTTCTGGCGCTTGAGCACGCGCGCGATGTGATCGCGCTCGACCTCGTCGAGCGACCACGCGTCGCGCGCCTCCTCGGCGGTGCGCCCGGCCTCGAGGAACTGGGGCGTGAAGAACGACGGCGGCAGGTCCTCGCGCCGGAGCATGCGCCCGTCGCTCAGCGTGACCGCGCGCTGGATCGCGTTCTCGAGCTCGCGCACGTTGCCCGGATAGGCGTAGCGCAGGAGCGCGGCCTTGGCGTCGGCGGTGAAGCCGTCGATCGTCTTGTCCGCCTTCTGCGCATATTTTTCGAGGAAGTAGCTCGCGAGGAGCGGCACGTCCTCGCGCCGCTCGCGCAGCGGCGGCAGCTCGATGCCGACCACGTTCAGGCGGTAGAACAGGTCTTCGCGGAAGCGGCCCTCCTGCATCAAGCGATGCAGGTCACTGTTGGTGGCGGCGATCACGCGCACGTCGACGATGCGCACCTCGTTGTCGCCGAGGCGCCTGAGCTCGCTGTTCTCGAGGAAGCGCAGGAGCTTGACCTGGGTCGCGAGCGGCATGTCGCCGATCTCGTCGAGGAACAGGGTGCCGCCGTCGGCCTCCTCGATCAGGCCGCGCTTGGTCTGGCCCGCGCCCGTGAACGCCCCGCGCGCGTAGCCGAACAGCTCGCTCTCGATCAGGTTCTCGGGCAGCGCGGCGCAATTGACCGGCACGAACGCACCGTTCTGGCGGTTGCTCTGGAGGTGGATGGCGCGGGCGATCAGCTCCTTGCCCGTGCCGCTCTCCCCGAGGATGAGGACGGTGCTCTCGGTCGGGGCGACCTTGGAGATGAGCTTGAAGATGCGCTGCATCCTGGGCGTGGTGCCGAGGATGTCCCCGTACACGGGGGTCGAGGCCTCCCAGGGGGATGGTTCGAGCGTGGCCATGGGGTCCCGCCTTTCTCTCCGACTGTTTCAAAATGTGCCACAGAGAGAGTCCCCCCGCAAGCCCGCCGCCTTCCCCGCTACTGGCGCTGCTCTCCCGGGGTTGCCAGTCCATAGACGTCGGCGTACTGCTCGGGCCGGCCCTCGTCGTCGTAGCCGGACAGGTCGTAGACGATCGTGACCGGCGTGCCCAGCGGCACGCGATCGAATAGGTCCTCGGCATCCGCCGGGAGCATGCGGATGCAACCGTGCGAGCGCACCTTGCCGATCGAGCCCGGCTCGTTCGTCGCGTGGATTCCGTAGCCGTCGGGCGAGATCCGCATCCAGCGGTGGCCGAGCGGGTTCTTTGGACCGGGGGGCACGACCGGCCGGCCCTTGGGCGCCCACGTCGGATCCTTCGCCTTCTGCAGGATGTGGAACTCCCCGCGCGGCGTCGGCGACCACGCGCGCCCGACCGCGACCGGGTAGGCCTTCACGAACGCGCGCCCCTCGACCAGCGTGAGACGGCGCGCCGGCACGTTGATCACGATGCGCAGGCTGTCGTCGCGAAGGGGCGTGCCCCAGGTGTCGCCCTCGATGTCGAGGTGGTCCTCGCTGGCGCGAGCGAGCGTGGGCAGGGAGATCAGGGTCAGGGCGATCGCCGCGAAGGCGATCCGATGGGCGGTGCTGTGTCTGGTCGTCGACATGGTTGAGTCCTCCTGCCTGGGAGAACATCAAGTCGCGTGCCAGAGCAGCAAGACGTTGGCAATGCAAGCTTTAGCAAACATCGACAGGCGGTGGGATCCGGCCTGTGTCTCCCCGGACGCGGAACGCGCGCGGGGCAGACGCCACGCGAAGAGAACCCTGCGACGCGAAAGCTCCGCGAGAAAATCGCCGCGTGGGCAATTTCGTGGGCCCCGGCAGCGGGCCGCTGCCGCATCATGGGCGCCTTGGTTCCAGTGTCGCTTGATCCTCGCGCACACCGCTTGCGCACGCCGCCCACCCCTGGCGAGGTGAGATCGACGCCGCTACATCACATCCAGAAGCTCTTTGATCCGCTCTCATCCGGAGGCACATCATGATCCTTGCTTCGAATCCGCACGGCAGCCGGCGCCGCGAGCTCGCGGGCGCGCTGACGGCAGCCGCACTCGTCCTGTTGCTCGCCGGTCCTGCCGCCGCGCAGATGGTCGGCAACCCGAAGATCGAGAACAACGGCCCCGCGCAGGTGCTGACCGGGCCGGACTGCGACATCTCGAATTACAAGGCCGAGGCTCGCCAGTTCTCGCCGCCACTCTCGATTCCGGACAACGATCCCGCCGGCATCACGACGCCGCCGATCATCCTTCCGGCCGACGGCGACATCATCGACGACGTCGTGATCACGATGAATCTCGAGCACACCTGGATCGGCGACCTGGTCATCCACGTGAGCTACGACCCCGATTGCGGCGGAGCGGCCGGGCCGGTCACAGCCGTGCTCCTGTGCCGCCCCGACGGGAGCGGCGACCTGACGCAGACCGCCCCGCCCTGCGGGTCGGATGCCGCGGCGCTCGGCTGCGCCTCGGACCTCTCCTGCAACAACACGTACGCGTTCAGCGACGAGGCGGTCGCGAAGCTCGGTGAGGACGCCTTTTGCGGCGCGACCAGCTCGACGATCCTGCCCGGCGGTTGTTATCTGCCCGGGACCGGCGGCACGCCGCTGGCCATCTTCCGCGGCATGCCCAAGGGCGGCTGCTGGACGCTGACGATCTCGGACAATGCGGCGATCGACACCGGCGCGCTGTGCTCGTGGGCGGTCTACACGCGCAATCAGCACCCGGTGCCGGCGAAGGCCGCGAGCTGGGGCAACGTGAAGCACCTCTACCGCTAGCCGACGCCTGAAGCGAGTACGAGGGGGCGGGGCGCGAGCCTCGCCCCCTTCTCGTTTCGGGCATCCGATCGGCGCCTTAGGCCGTATCGTGGACAGGTCGGGCGCGCCTGCGCCCCTCCGAATCCCGATCCGGAGGATCCCGTGAAGGCCATCCCTCTGCGCCTCCTGCTGGTGTGCACCGCGCTCGCTGCGCCTGCGATGCCCGCGAGCGCCCATGAATACTGGCTCTCCCCTTCGACCTACCGCTGCGCGCCGGGCGACACCGCGGCGATCCGCGTGCTCGTCGGGACCGGCTTTCGCGGCGAGCCCAAGCCCTACACGCCACGCCGCGCGGTGCGCTTCACGTTCGAGGCCGCGCGCTCGATCGACCTCCTGCCGGTCGGCGTCAACGGCGAGATGGTGTGGGCGCGCATCCGCTCGATCGATGCGCTCGGCGCTGTCGTCGCCTACGAATCGAACGATACGTACATCGAGCTGCCCGCCGCCGACTTCGATCGCTACCTCGCGCTCGAGGGCCTGACCGGCCCGCAGGCGGTGCGCGCGGCGCGCAGCGCGGCCGCGGGGCCGGGCCGCGAGTTGTACCGTCGCTCGTGCAAGACCTGGCTCGCCGGCAGCGACGCCGCGCGCGTGACCCGCGCCTCGGGCCTCCCGCTCGAGATCCTCCCCGACGCCGATCCCACGACCGCGGCGCGCGTGAGCTTCCGCGTTTTCTACGAGGGCAAGCCGCTGCCGAACGCGCTCGTGCGCGCATGGCGAGGGCCGCTCGGCTCGGGCCTCTCGCCCGTGGCCGCCGCCGAGCGCGACTCGGTCGGCCCCGCCGCCCAGACGCGCACGGACGCCGCGGGCCACGCCGCGCTCGATCTCCCCGGCGCCGGCGAGTTCCTGCTGAGCACCGTCCAGATGGTCCCCGCGAGCGATCCCGCCGAGGCCGACTGGCGCAGCACATGGGGCTCGTTCACGTTCGCCCGCGCGACCGCCCCGCGCCGCAGGTGAAGCGCCGCCTCGCGCTCGCGCTCGGCCTGACCCTCCTGGCCGCCGCGCCGGCGCGCGCGCACGACGCGCCATTCAGCTTCCTCAACGTGCGCTTCACGCCGCACGCGGTCGAGGGCACGCTCACCGCGCACGTTCTCGACCTCACCCACGAACTCGTGGGCGCCACGCCCGATTCGCTCGCGGCCGCCG
>JBDTYW010000189.1:0-5011 GCA_040005445.1 Candidatus Eiseniibacteriota bacterium | reverse complement strand
TTCATCTTGCCGTCCACGATCTTCTCGACGATCGCCTCGGGCTTGCCCTCGGCGCGCACCTGCTCGAGGAAGATCGCACGCTCGCTGGCCACCAGGTCGGCCGCGATTTCCTCGCGCCGGACCGAGATCGGGCCCATCGCCGCGATGTGCATCGCGATGCCCTTGATCAGGTTCTTGAAGTCGTCGGTGCGGGCCACGAAATCGGTTTCGCAGTTGATCTCGAGCAGCACGCCGACGCGTCCACCCGGGTGGATGTACGACTCGACGAGCCCTTCCGAAGCCGCGCGGTCCGCCTTCGACGCGGCCTTGGCCGCGCCGCGCTTGCGCAGCGCCTCGATCGCGAGATCGAGATCGCCGTTCGCCTCCGCCAGCGCCTTCTTGCACTCCATCATGCCGACGCCCGTGCGCTGGCGCAGCTCCATGACCAACTTGGGTGAGATCTCAGCCAACATGTTCTCCTTGCCTTTGCTCTTGAGGCCGGCCCCGGGCCGCGCCTGTGCGTGGATCGTCGTGAGGTGGAAGCGGGATCAGGCCTGCGCCCGGGTTCCCGCCTCGGTCTCGCCCCCGAAGGACACGGTCTCGCCGGGCACCGCCGCGGCGGCCTCGGCTTCGGCCTCGACCGCGCGCTCGGCCTTCGCCGTCGCCACGCGCTGGCCTTCCATCACCGCGTCGGAAACCATGCGCGAGAACAGGCGAATCGCGCGGATCGCGTCGTCGTTGCCGGGGATCGGGTACTGGATCACATCCGGGTCGCAGTTGGTGTCGACGATGCCCACGATCGGGATTCCCAGGCGATTCGCCTCGGCAACCGCGATCTTCTCCTTCTTGGTGTCGATCACGAACAGCAGCTTCGGCAGCACGTTCATGTCCTTGATGCCGGACAGCGCGTGCTCGAGCTTGGTGCGCTCGCGCGAGAGACGCGAAACTTCCTTTTTCGAGAGGCGGTCGAACACGCCCTCGTCGGCCATCTTGTCGAGCTCCTTGAGGCGCTTGATGCTCATCTTCACGGTCTTGAAGTTCGTGAGCATGCCGCCGAGCCAGCGCTCGACCACGTAGAACTGGCCGCAGCGCACCGACTCCTCGGACATCACGGTCTTGGCCTGGCGCTTCGTGCCCACGAACAGGATGTGGCCGCCACCCTGCACACCGCGGACGATCGCGTCGCGGGCCTCGTTCAGGCACTTGAGCGTCTTCTGGAGGTCGATGATGTAGATGCCGTTGCGTTCGATGAAGATGAACTTCTTCATCTTGGGATTCCAACGGCGGGTCTGGTGGCCGAAATGGACGCCGGCCTCCAGCAGGTCCTTCATGGTGACTTCGGACATGACACTCTCCTTCGGTTCTGCCTCCGCCCGCGTCGGCCGCATGCGCGGACCGAAGGGATGCGGGCGTGTGGGATGCCCGGGGCGAAGCGCCCCGGGGGGATGCTCGACTTGCTAGCGCTTGGAGAACTGGAAGCGCTTGCGGGCGCCGGCCTGCCCGTACTTCTTGCGCTCCTTCATCCGCGAGTCGCGGGTGAGGAAGCCTTCCTTGCCCAGCGGTCCGCGCATGGTCTCGTCGAGCTTGACGAGTGCGCGCGCGATCCCGAGACGCACCGCACCAGCCTGGCCGGTGAGGCCGCCGCCGTTCGCGGTGGCATAGACGTCGAAGCGGGCGGCCGTGTGCGTGAGCACCAGCGGGCCCTCAGCGTGCTTGACCAGCGCGGGGCGCATGAAATACGCCGCGATCGGGCGGCCGTTCACGAACATCTGGCCGCTCCCGGGGAGCAGCCGAACGCGTGCGGTGGCCTCCTTGCGCCGCCCGGTCGAGGCGGGCGCGGTGTTCACAACTTTTGTCAACGAGATGACCTCCGGATGCGGAGCCACGGCGACGAGCCGCGACTCGCGGGACGGAACGTGCGCTCGGTACGGATCAGTACGGGAGCGTCAGGGACTTCGGCGACTGTGCGGCGTGCGGGTGCTGCGGACCGGCGTAGATCTTGAGCTTCTTGATCATCGCCCGACCCAGGCTGTTCTTGGGCAGCATGCCCCGAACCGCCAGGTAGAGCACCCGATCCGGCTTGGTATCGCTCATCTCGCGAAACGACGTCCACGTCACGCCGCCCGGGTACATCGAGTGCGAGAAGTACTTCTTCTTTTCCGACTTCTTGCCGGTGACCCGGATCTTCTCGACATTGACCACGACGACATGGTCGCCGGTGTCGAGATGAGGCGAGTAAACCGGCTTGTGCTTGCCCTTGAGAATCTGGGCGACCTGGCTGGCGACTCGTCCGAGGACCTTGTCCTCGGCGTCGAACACGAACCAGTCACGGCGGATCTCATCCGCCTTGACGGCATGCGTCTTCATGCATCCTCCGTGGAGCAAAACCGCTTGCGGGAACGACTTGCAAACGCCGGACCTTAGCACGAGGCGTGCCGCTCCGTCAACCCCCCGGGCCCGGGGTTTCGGCCTGGTCGAATCCACGCAAATGGCTTTGCCAAAACGAGATGGCCTTAGCCGAAAATCCGAGATGGTGGACGAATCGGCTCCGGGCGGTCCCCCAACCGCCCCGAGTCACTCCGCGGCGACGAACGGGCCCGGCGCCTCCGGGGACGCCTCGCGCCACAGCCGCGTCAGCCGCTCGAGGGGAAGTCCGACCACGTTGTAGAAGCAGCCTTCGACCCTTTCGACGAACGCGCCCGCCACCTCCTGGATGCCGTAGGCCCCGGCCTTGTCGAGGACCTCCGGCGAGCGCGCATAGGCGACCAGCACCCCCGCCGGCCAGCGCGCGAACGCGACCCGGGTCGCGGCGAAGCCCACGGTCTCGTGACCGTCGGGCGCGACCAGCGCCAGGCCGGTCACGACCTCGTGGCTTGTGCCCGAGAGCCGCGACAGCATCCACAGGGCGTGCTCCGCATCGCGCGGCTTGCCGAGCGCTTCCGCCCCGAGCACAACCATGGTGTCGGCGCCGAGCACCCACGCACCCGGGGAAAGCGCCGCGACGGCGCGCGCCTTCGCCCCTGCGATCAACTCGACCCGGCGCGACGGCGAAGCGACCTCGGGGTGGATCGCCTCCTCGTCGAGGTCGGCGGCCGCGGTCGTGAACACATAGCCCGCCGCGCGCAACAACTGCGCGCGGCGCGGCGAGCGCGAGGCGAGCACGAGCGGCGCGCTCACGCGGGGCGCACCCCGGTTTCGAGCAGCAGCGTGACCGGGCCGTCGTTGACGAGCGAGACCTGCATGTGGGCGCGGAAGACGCCCTCGGCGACGGGAATGCCGAGCGCGACGACCTGGTCCACGAACGCGCGGTACAGGCGTTCGGCCAAATCGGGCGGCGCCGCCTCGACGAACGAGGGGCGATGTCCCTTCGCGGTGTCCCCGTAGAGCGTGAACTGGCTGACCGCGAGCACCGCGCCTCGGACCTCGCCGAGCGCGAGGTTCATGGCGCCGCGATCGTCCGGGAAGCAGCGCAGACGCACGACCTTCTCCGCGAGGCGCGCCGCGTCCGCCGGACCGTCGTTCGCGCTCACGCCGACGAGCACGAGCAGCCCACGCTCGATCTGCCCCGTCACGCGTCCCTCGACCTCGACCGAGGCGCGCGTCACGCGCTGCACGAGCGCCCTCACGCGCCGCCGTGCACCGGGCCCGCGCCGCGGCCCTTCCCGCCCGACTGGAGTTGGCGCTCCACGCGCGCCACGCCCTTGACCCGCTGGATCGCGCCCAACGTCTCCTGCAACTTGCGCAGGTTCGGAACCTCGACCAGGAACACGCCGCGCGCGGTCCTGTCCTCGCTCGCCATGCCGGCCGAACGAATGTTGACCTTGAGCGCGGCGATCGCCTTCGTGATGTCGGCCAGCATGCCGGGGCGGTCCGAGCCGTAGACGATCAGGCGGACCGGAAACACCTCGTCGGGACTCGTATTCCACTCGACGTCGACACGGCGCTCCGCGGGCACGCGATCGGGAAACGTGTTCGGGCAATCCGCCTGGTGGACGGAAACGCCGCGCCCCTGGGTGACGATGCCGACCACCGGGTACCCGGGGACCGGCTGGCAGCAGCGCGCGAAGTGGAGCAGCACGTTGTCGAGCCCGTGCAGGCGGACGCCGTGGCCCTTCTGGCGCGTGAGGTTGCGCAGCACCTCGGCGGAGGCGTTGCGGAAGCGCTCGAGCGGCCCCTCCTTCCCCGGCTCGGGAACGAGGCGGCGCAGGAACGAGGTCAGCGACAGCGTGCCCTGCCCGAGCTTCGCGTACAGGCTCTCGAGGTCCGGCAGGCCCGCGCCCTGCGCGGCCTCCGTGATCGTGGCCTCGTCGATGCGCTCGGCCAGGCGCAGCTTCTTGAGCTCGCGGTCGAGCATCTCCTTACCCAGCGTGATCGCGTCCTCGCGGTACTGGTCGCGCAGCCAGTGCCGGATCCGGCTGCGCGCCGACGGCGTGCGCACGATCTTGAGCCAGTCCGTGTGCGGGCGCGCGGACGGCGAGGTGATGACCTCGACGGTGTCGCCGTTCGTGAGCGCGTGGCGTAGCGGGACGAGCGCGCCGTTGACGCGCGCGCCGACGCAGTGGAAGCCGACCTCGCTGTGGATCAGGAACGCGAAGTCGAGCGGCGTCGCGCCCTTCGGCAGGCGCTTGAGCTCCCGTCGCGGCGTGTACACGAACACCTCGTCCTGGTAGAGCGCGGTCTGCAGGAACTCCATGTACTCTTCGTCGCTCGCCGTAGCCTGCCAGTCGGCGGTCTGGCCGACGAAGCCGCCGAGCGTGGCGTCGAGGTCGAGGTCGAGCGCCCCGCCCTTGTATACGTAGTGCGCCGCCACGCCGCTCTCGGCCGTACGGTGCATCTCGCGCGTGCGGATCTGGATCTCGACCATCTCGCCGCCCGGCACGACCACCGTGGTGTGGAGCGACTGGTAGAGATTGCTCTTGGGCGTCGCGATGTAGTCCTTGAAGCGGTCCTGCACCGGGTCCCACAGGTCGTGTACGACGCCGAGCGCCTGGTAGCAGTCGCCCTTGTCGTCGGTCACGATGCGCAGGCCCAT
>JBDTYW010000188.1:0-5025 GCA_040005445.1 Candidatus Eiseniibacteriota bacterium | reverse complement strand
CGGCTTCTGGGCCACGCTCTCGCTCAACATGCCCGACTTCACGCGCTTCGGCCGCAGCCAGAGGGAGCAGATCATCGGGCAGACCGTGGCGCTTCCGACCACGATGTTCGTGTTTGCCGCGATGGGCGTGCTGGTCACGAGCGCGAGCGCGATCATCTACGGTGAGGCGATCTGGGACCCGGTCAAGCTCGTCGGGAAGTTCACCGACCCGTTCGTCGTCGGGATCGCGATGTTCTCGGTCGTGGTCGCGACACTCGCGGTCAACATCGCGGCGAACGTGGTCTCCCCGGCGAACGACTTCGCGAACGCGCTGCCGAAGCACATCAGCTTCAAGACCGGCGGCTTGATCACCGGGCTGGTCGGCATCGCGATGCAGCCCTGGCGCCTGCTCGCCGACCCCAAGGGCTACATCTTCACCTGGCTCGTCGGCTACTCGGGCGGGCTCGGCTCGATCGCCGGCGTGCTGATCGCCGACTACTGGATCGTGCGTCGGCGGAAGCTCGATCTCGCGGACCTGTACCTGCCGGGCGGGCGCTATGGCTCGTGGAACCCGGTGGCGGTGATCGCGACACTCGCCGGCTGCGCGCTGGCGTGGGGCGGCCTGGTCATTCCGGCGATCCGGCCGCTCTACGACTACGCATGGTTCGTGGGCTTCTTCGCGGCCGGCGGGATCTACGTGGTGCTCTCCTCGGGGCGCGCGGCTAGAATGCCTGCATGAGCAAGCGCGTACCACCCGAGGACCCGTCCGGCCGCTCCGCCGCCTACCGCCCCGCCGACGCGCCGATCCATTACGCGCGTGACCTCGGCGATCCCGGCGAGCCGCCATACACGCGCGGCATCTATCCGACGATGTACCGCGGGCGTCCCTGGACGATGCGGCAGTACGCGGGCTTCGGCTCGGCCGAGCAGACGAACCAGCGCTTCCACGAGTTGCTCGCCGCCGGGCAGACCGGGCTGTCGGTCGCGTTCGACCTGCCGACCCAGATGGGCTACGACTCCGACCACGCGCGCGCCGCGGGCGAGGTCGGCCGCGTGGGCGTCGCGATCTCGACGCTCGCCGACATGGAGGCGCTGACCGACGGCCTGCCGCTCGACCGGGTTTCCACCTCGATGACGATCAACTCCACGGCCGCGATCCTGCTGTGCCTCTACGTCGCCACTGCGAAGAAACGCGGTCTACCGCTCGACTCGCTCTCGGGCACGGTGCAGAACGACCTGCTCAAGGAGTACGTCGCGCGCGGCACGTACATCTACCCGCCGGCCGCGTCGCTGCGCATCACGACCGACCTGTTCGCGTGGTGCGCGCAGAACCTGCCGCAGTGGAACACGATCTCGATCTCCGGTTATCACATTCGCGAGGCAGGCTCGACCGCGGCCCAGGAGCTGGCGTTCACGATCGCCGACGGGCTGACCTACGTGCAGGCGGCGGTCGACGCCGGACTCGACATCGACACGTTCGCGCCCCGGCTGTCGTTCTTCTTCAACGCGCACAACGACCTGCTCGAAGAGGTCTCGAAGTTCCGCGCCGCCCGGCGGCTGTGGACGCGCCTGATGGAGGAGCGCTTCCACCCGAAGGACCCGCGCTCGTCGATGCTGCGCTTCCACACCCAGACCGCAGGCTCGACGCTGACCGCGCAGCAGCCGCAGGTCAACGTCGTGCGCACGACGGTGCAGGCGCTGTCGGCGATCTTGGGCGGCACGCAGTCGCTGCACACGAATTCATTCGACGAGGCGCTCGGCCTGCCGACGGTCGATGCCGCGCGTCTAGCTCTGCGCACGCAGCAGGTGCTGTCGGAGGAGAGCGGCGTCGCCGACACCGCCGATCCCCTGGGCGGCTCGTGGTACGTCGAGGCGCTCACCACGAAGCTCGAGACCGAGGCTCGCGACTACCTCGCGAAGATCGACGCGATGGGCGGCATGCTGCGCGCGATCGAGACCGGCTACGTGCAGCGCGAGATCCACGAGGCGGCGTACGCGCACCAGCAGGCGGTCGAGGCGGGCACGACCGGCGTCGTCGGCGTCAATCGCTACGTCGAGGACGAGGCGGCCCCGGCGAACGTGTTCGAGCCCGACGTCCGGGTGGAGAAGGCGCGCGCGGCATTCCTCGCGTCGTGGCGCACCGCGCGCGATGCCGCGGCGGGCGAGGCGGCCGCGGCCGGCGTCGAGCGCGCGGCCCGCGGCACAGAGAACCTGCTGCCCCACATCCTCGCCTCGGTCGAGGCGCACGCGACACTCGGGGAGATCTCGGATCGGATGCGCGCGGTGTTCGGCGTCTACCGGCCGCCGGCGCTGTTCTGAACCACGGTCGATCGCCCGCGCACGCTAGGACCCGGCGGGCGGCCGGGCGGCCGGTCCCGGAACGAGTTGCAGCGTGGCCGACGCGATGCCGACGCGATCGTCGGTGGCGTCGATCTCCTCGAGGAGCCTCGTAAACAACCGGTCCTTGATCTTGCGCCGGGCCTTGTAGTCGACCACATAGCGCACCGTGAACTCGACCCAGTTGTCGGTCAGGACGAGCGTAACCATGGGCTCGAGCCGCGCATCCTCGATGCGATAGCGGGAGACCATGTCCCGCCACGCCGAGACCACGTCCGGCCCGATGTCGCCGCAGACCTCCTGGACGACCCGTTCCAGGATCTGGCGTGCGAGCGCCACGTCGCTGCCGTACTTGACCGGGAACTTGATCTCGTCCCACAGGAACGGGAAGTCGCCCGAATAGTTGTAAACCGGCTCCTTGAACACGAAGCTGTTCGCGATGCGCACGATGCGGCCGTTGTAGAGATCGCCGTTCACCCACTCCCCGGTTTCCATCACCGTCGTGCGCAGGACTCCGATGTCGATCACATCTCCCTTGATGCCGCCGAGTTGGACGCGATCCCCGATCGAGAAGAAGCCCCCGAACGAGATGGCGAGCCATCCTGCGACGCTCGAGATCACCTCCTGGAGCGCGAATGCGATGCCCGCGCCGGCCACGCCGAACGCGACGGTCAGGCCGCCGAGCCGGCCGGCGAACACGCCCGCCAGCACGATTACGGCGAGGACGTAGCTGCCGAAGCTCACGAGCTTGCGCACGCGATAGCGCCGGTCCACGTGCTTCATCCGGGTCAGGAGTCGATGCCGGATCACGCGCGAGGCGACCGCCACCAGGAGGAGGAGGAGGGTCGCCAGGGAGAGGCGCCCCAGCGTCGTGTTCGTGAGCCAGGTCTGAAATTCGAGTCCGGTCACGTGGCGTCTCTCCTGCGGGGGAGGGGCGATCGGGAGTGTCGTTTCGCGAATAACATAACGCACCCGGCGGGCCCCCCACCCGCCTTTCAGCCATGGGATTTGGGTTGCGCGCTCATCGCCGCTGGCGCAGCATGCCGCCATGATCCGAATTTCGAGCAGCACGTTCGGTCCGCGGCGCGCCCTGCTTCCCGGACTCGTCACGATCCTTGTGCTGGCGGCGATCAGCCTGGCCGGGGCGCAGCCCACCCCAATCGAACCCTCGGCGCCGGACTCTGCGCCGGCCGCGACCCTGGTCCCGGTCCAGCCCGACTCCATCTCCAGCGATTCCCTGGCCGCCGGCCTCATCCGCCCCGACACGGTCGCGGTTGCAGCGAGCGCGACTCCGGCCCCGGCCGAGAGCGCGATCGTAATTCCGTTGACGCCGGCAACCATCCAGCTCGGCGGCAAGGAGATCTTCCGGATCCGGGCCTCGCGGGATGGCCTGGCCCCGGCAGCCCGTGTCACGGCCATTCACACGCGACTCAATCAGGCCATCGCCGATCTCTCGGTGCCGGCCGACTCTGTCCTGCTGATCCCGGACCCCTCAGGGATCCAGGTGCGCCTGGGACCCTACCTGCTGTGGGTGATCACTCCCGGCGACGCGCCCAGCCAGGATCCCGCGGTGCTCGCGACCGCGCTGGCCCGCCTGCCGCGGGCCATCGAGGACGGCATCGCACGCGAGCGCGCCAGCCGCAGACCGGGCCGCCTCCTGATCTCGGCCGGGATCGCGCTCGCGCTCGCGCTGGCCGCCTTCGGGCTGGCACAGCTCCTGTTCCGGGCCCGCCGGCGCTGGCGCCTGTTCCTGACGCAGACCATCGGCCGCAAGCTCCCGCCGATCCGCCTGAGGACGTTCGAGCTGCTGAGCAAACAACAGGTCGGCAGCCTCGTGATCGGGACGATTGCCCGGATCGACGTGCTCGTGGGCGTCGTCCTGTTCTATTTCTACCTCACGCTCGTGTTCTCGCTGTTCCCGTGGACGCAGGGTTGGAGCTCCGGGCTCCTCAAGTTCGCGGTCGACGAGGCGTTGCTGATCGTGCGCAGCCTGCTGTCCGCGCTCCCGGGCCTGTTCGCGGTCGGCCTGATCTTCCTGATCTTCCACTGGATCACGCGCATGTCCGCGCAGTTCTTCAACGCGATCGAGGACGGCCGGATCGTGATGGGCAGCTTCCATCCCGAGCTGGCGAAGCCCAGCAAGCGGATCGTCACGATCCTGCTGTGGGTGGCCGCGGTCATCATGGCGTACCCCTACATTCCGGGCAGCGGGTCGAAGGCCGTCCAGGGGGTGTCGCTGCTGTTCGGCGTCGTGGTCTCGCTCGGGTCGACGGGCTTCATCGGGAACATGATTTCGGGCATCGTGCTGACCTATTCGCGTTCGTTCAAGATCGGCGAACGCGTCCGCATCGGGGAGCACGTCGGCGACGTCGTGAACCTCGGGTTCTTCGCGACCAAGCTGCGGACGATCCGTAATGAGGAGGTGACGATCCCGAACGGACAGGTCGCCGCCACGTCGATCCTCAACTACACGCGCCTTGCCGATGGGCCGGGCCTGATCCTCTATAGTCAGGTGACGATCGGCTACGACGTCGACTGGCGCCAGGTCCACGCGCTGCTGATCGAAGCCGCGCTGCGCGTCGAGGGCGTCGAGAAGGACCCGAAGCCGTGGGTCTACCAGCGTTCGCTCGACGACAGTTATCCCACGTACGAGATCAACTGCATCACCCACGAGTCCCATCCGCAGCTGCGCATGTACTCGGACCTGCA
>JBDTYW010000187.1:0-5029 GCA_040005445.1 Candidatus Eiseniibacteriota bacterium | reverse complement strand
GTGAACGCCCAGCCCTGGCGCACGAACGCCGAGGTGTTGATCGCGCGCGCGCGGTAGTCGTAGTAGGTGTGATTCGGCTCGGGGTTCGCGGGCTGGTCCTTCGACCAGAGCAGCTCGCCCCAGTGGTGCCCCTCGTGATAGCGCAGGTCGAGCCCGGCCTCGGCGTCGTACCGTCCTGCGGAAACCCGCGCCCGCGGCACCCAGCCGAGGTGGACGTTCTTCACCCAGCGCCGGCGCACGATGTCGGTCGAGGCCGGCGTCGATGGATCGTCCGGATACGCGTACGAGCGGAGGTCCACGCCCTCGCGGAACTCGTCGTAGTAGCCGCTGCCTGGGAAGTAGAATAGCGCGCTCGACGCCGACACGCGCTCCGACGCCTTCCAGTCGCTCAGCAGCTCGTAGTGCGGTTCGAAGAAGTGATCGCGCTCGTTACGGAATGAGATCGGGTTGAACCGGCGGTCCACGCCCGCATCCCCGCTGATCGCGCCGTCGAGGTAGTCCTTCGTCACGCCGAGATACGCCAGGTGCGTCTCCTCGGGCCCGCCGTAGAGGTTGAGTCTCGTCACCACCTTCTTGTCCACGCGCGCGATGCCGACGAAGTACGACCACAGGTCGGACCACGACTGGTCGCGGTAGCCGTCGGTCAGGATGCGCGAGAGGCGCGTCGAGATCGCGTAGCGTTGATCGAGCAACCCCGAGCCCGCCTGCAGCGAATAGCGCTGCGTGCCGAACGACCCGCCGCCGGCGTCGAGCGTGAGGTAGCGGTCCTGCGAGAACGGGATGGTCTCGACATTGACCGATCCGCCGAGCGACGTCGTGCCGTAGGCGCTCGCGCCGACGCCGCGCTGCACCTGGATCTCCTGCGCGCTGGCGGCGAGGTCGGGATGGTCGATCCAGTAGACCTCGCGCGACTCGGGGTCGTTGAGCGGGATGCCGTTGATGGTCACACCGATGCGGCGCGAGGCGAAGCCGCGGATCTTGAGGTACGAGTAGCCGATGCCGTTGCCCGCGTCCGAGTACGAGTACGCGCCCGGGGTCTCCGCGAGCAGCATTGGCAGGTCCTGGCCGAAGTAGTCGCGCACAATGTCCTCGCGCTTGAGCGTGGTGAACGCAGTGGGAGAGCGACCTTCGCGGGCGAGGTGGGAGTTGACCTCGGCGCCTTCGATCGGGATCGCGATCGGCGTCAGGCGCAGCACGAGCGACTCGCCCGCGCGCGTCGGAGCCTCGGCGGAGGCGTAGCCGACGAGCTCGGCGCGCAACGCCTGCCCGGGGAGGGCCCGGAGCCGAAAGGTGCCGTCCGCAAAGGTGATGGCGCTCGTGCGCTGTCCCACGACCCGCACGACGGCATCGGCCAGTGGGCGCCCCGTCGCCGCATCCATCACGCGGCCGCGGAGTTCGACGGGAGCGAGCGGGTTTTCGACCGCAACGCCATCGACCGAGTGAGTCGCGGGCTCGCCGGATCGATCCAAATCCGCGCGCGCGATGGAAGGAAGCAACGCGCACGCCACGCCGACGACGGCGAGCGCGCGCACAACGGTGCGAACGTTCATTCGAGCAATCCACTGCGCTCTTCGCGGATCTCGGGGGATGGCAGCGCGGTCAGGTCGCTGCCGGCCGGGAGGCAACAAAACGGCCACGCCCCCGAGGAACCGTGGGTGTGGCCCAGGCAAGAGCGCTCTGAGGCCCGCCTCCCTACGCCGGTCCGAACCGGTTCAGGTTCCTAGGGTATGATCTCAGGCCCCTCGCTTGCCGCGACTCGCGTCGCGCGCAGGGCCACCCCTGACGGATGTCCGCAGACTAGTCCCTCGAAGGCGAGAGTTCAATGCGGGATCGAGGACCTCCGCGGCATGGAGCGCGCCCGCTCCAGGGAATCCACGGTGCTCAGCGCCCCATGAGCCGGCGCCACTCCTCGAGTGAGGGCACGCGCATGTACGGATTGCTCGCCTGCTCGCTCGCGAGCGTCGAGGTCGGCGTCGCCCCGTAGTCGTGCCCCGGGTAGAGCACGGCGCCCCCGGGCAGCTTGTCAAGGCGCTGCGTGAGCGTGCGGTACATCTCGTCCGGGTCCGACCCGGGCAGGTCGACGCGCCCGCACGCTCCGACGAACAGCACGTCGCCGCTCACGAGGGCGGGCGCGCGGACGCCGCCCGGTGCGTCCGCCCCGAGCGTGGGATCGCTCACCACGTAGCACGCGCTCCCGGGCGTATGCCCCGGGGCATGCACGATGTCGATCCGGACCGACCCGAGCGTCAGCGTGTCGCCGCCCTGGTGCTTCACCAGATCCGCATCGGGCACGCCCGTGACCTCGGCCACACCCGCCGCCTCGGCCGCGTGCACGTGGATGCGCGCATTCGGCCGGAGCGCCGACACGCGCGCGAGTCCCTCGATCGACATCCCGAAGATCTCACCGCCGACGTGGTCCTGATGGTAGTGGGTGGCAAGCACGCCGGTCAGCGTGTAGCCTTCGCTTTCGACCCGCGCGACCAGTCCGTCCACGTCCCATGCCGGGTCGACGAGCACGGCCTGCCGCGTCACGTCGTCGGCGACCAGGTACGCGAAGTTGATCATCTGCGCCGCGTTCCGGTCGCCGCGCGCGAAGTCGCGGCCGGCGAGGAGCTGTTCGATCACAAGCATGCGGGGACGGTAGCACGGCCGCGGGTCGGCCGCGAAGCGGGAGCGACGATGCCGGACATTCAGATCGAGGACGAAGACCGCGGCAGCTGGACCCTCCTCGGGCAGGCGGCCGGGCCTCGCGTGCTGGTCGTGCTCGCGGGCGCCGGCTTCGGCCACGCAAGGCTGCGCGAGGAAGCCGGGCGGTGCGCCGCGCTGGTCGCCGCCGACGCGGGCGCGGCACTCTGCCTCGCAGCGGGGCTGATGCCCGACGCGGTGGTCGGCGACTTCGACTCGCTACCGGCCGACGCGCGCGCGCGCATCGCGCCGGACCTCCTGCACGCGAGCGACGACCCGGAGACGAACGACCTGGAGAAGGCGCTCGCGTTCATTGCCGAGGCCTGGGGCGCGGACGCCGAGGTCGTGCTTGCGGCGGGCGGCGGCGTGGACGGCGGGCGCATGGATCACGCGCTCGCCAATCTCGGCCCGCTCGTGCGCGAGCCCCACGCACGGATCTCGATGCTCGACGGCGAGGGGCGGCTGATCGCGTTGCGCAAGGGAACCGTGACGATCGACGGCCTCGCGGGGCGGCGGCTCTCGCTCCTGCCGTGGACGCTGCAAGGCGTGACCGCGACCGAGTCGGGCATGCGCTATCCGCTCGATCGCGCGCACGTCACGCTGCGCGGCCGCGGCGTGAGCAACGAGATCGTGGCCGAGCGCGCGGTGGTCGAGGTCCGGAGCGGAGTCGCACTGGTCTGGATCGAAGCGTGACCCTCGATCCCGAGCTCGCGCGCGCCTGGCCCGTCCTGTTGGTCGCGGTCGCCTCGGCCGTGGTGTATCCGCTGATCGGGCTTCGCCGCTACCGCCGCATCGAGCACCTGCCCGAACCGCTGCCATCGCGCACGAGGCTGCGCGTCTACTGGAACGTCATCGTCTCCCAGTGGACGCTGGTCGGGCTCGCTGCGCTCGCCCTCGGAGCGGGCGGGCTCTCGATCGCGGACCTGGGGCAGACGCTCGGCCGCCGGCCCGCCGTGACGCTCGCCGTCGGCGCGGCCCTGCTCGCGGCGTTCGGCGTGCTCTCGATCTTCACCACGCGGCAGCTGAGGCGCGCGAGCGCCGAGGACCTGCCGCTGCACATCCGGCGCGCGGGCAAGATCCTGCCGCAGAGCGACCCCGAGCGCGCGTGGTTCGCAGGCGTCGCGTTCACCGCGGGTGTGTGCGAGGAGGTCCTCTACCGCGGGTTCCTGCCCTGGTGCATCGCGGGTTGGACCGGGTCGCTCTTGCTCGGGTTCGTGCTGGCGGCGGCCATCTTCGGTCTCGGGCACGCCTACCAGGGAAGACACGGCGTCCTCGTCACCGGCCTGCTCGGGCTGTTCTTCGGCGCGCTCGCGTGGAGTACGCAGAGCCTGATGCCGGGCCAGTTGCTGCACGTGGCGATCGACCTCGTCAACGGGTTCGCCGTCGGCGGGGCGATCACGCGCATCCAGGCGCCACGGTCTCAGGCGCCGGTGGAGCCGCCGGCGCCGCTGGCGCCGGGTGACGTTGACGCCTCCGCCGCACCCCGCGCATAATCGCCTCATGACGACTTCGACTTCCGGCGCGACCATCGACGCGCCCCGCCCGCTCGCCGACTACGAGCGCCTGTCCGACGCCGAGCTCGACACGCGCATCCGCGCGGCGAAGCACGCGCTCGGCTCACGGCTCCTCGTCCTCGGGCACCACTACCAGCGCGACGAGGTCGTGAAGTACGCCGACTTCCTGGGCGACAGCTATCGCCTGTCGCAGCGCGGCGCGGATTCGGCGGCGGACTTCATCGTGTTCTGCGGTGTGCACTTCATGGCCGAGAGCGCCGACATCCTCGCGCAGTCGCGGCAGCGCGTGATCCTGCCCGACCTGGGCGCGGGTTGCTCGATGGCCGATATGGCCGACATCGCCGACGTCGAGGAGGCCTGGGACGCGCTCACGGGCGAGTTCGGCGACGTGTTCGTGCCGATCACCTACATGAACTCGACCGCGGCAATCAAGGCGTTCGTCGGCAAGAACGGCGGGCTGGTGTGCACGTCGTCCAACGCGAAGGCGGCGTTCGAGTGGGCCTGGGCGCGCCGGGAGCGGATCTTCTTCCTGCCCGACGAGCACCTGGGGCGCAACACGGGCACGGGCCACGGCCTGCCGCCGTCGGGCATCGGGATGTGGGACCCGCGGCTCGACCCGAAGCATGCGCTCGCGGCGCTGCCGCGCGACGCGCGGCTCGTGGTGTGGAAGGGGCACTGCTCGGTGCACCAGCGCTTCACGCCCGAGCAGGCGGCGTTCCTGCGCGCGGAGATCCCGGGCATCAAGATCATCTGCCACCCGGAGTGCAAGTACGAGACCTGCCAGGCGGCCGACCTGGTGGGCTCGACCGACTTCATCATCAAGACGATCG
>JBDTYW010000186.1:0-5042 GCA_040005445.1 Candidatus Eiseniibacteriota bacterium | reverse complement strand
CGCACAGCCCCGAGTTCACGATGCTCGAGGTCTACCAGGCGTTCGCCGACTACCGGGACATCATGCGCCTGACCGAGGAGATGTTCGTGCGCCTCGCCGACGAGGTGACGGGGGGCATGGTCATCGAGTACCAGGGCCAGCGCCTCGACTTCACGCCGCCGTGGCCCGAGGTCTCGATCCTCGAGGCGGTAAAGGCGGCGGTCGGCGAGGACGTCTCGGACATGGATCCGGGGCGGCTCGAGCGACTGTGCCAGGCGCGGGGCCTCGAGGCCCGGCACGGCTCGGGCGCGGGGGGCATGCTCGACGAGCTGTTCTCGGCGCTCGTCCAGCCGACGCTGATCCAGCCGACGTTCGTCGTCGACCACCCGCGCGAGATCTCGCCGCTGGCGAAGGTCAAGCGCGGCAACCCGCTCGTGGTCGAACGCTTCGAGCCGTTCGTGTGCGGCATGGAGGTCGGCAACGCGTTCAGCGAGCAGAACGACCCGGCCGAGCAGGAGCGCCAGTTCCTGCTGCAGATGGAGCGGCGCGACGCCGGGGACGACGAGGCGCAGGTCCTCGACCGCGATTACATCCGCGCGCTCGAGTACGGGATGCCGCCCACCGGCGGACTCGGCGTGGGCGTCGATCGCATCGTCATGCTGTTGACCGACAGCCGCTCGATCCGCGACGTCATCCTGTTCCCGGCGCTGCGCCCCGAGGAGGGGCGCGCCGAGTCCGAGGGCGAAGCGGACGCCGGAAGCGCGCCCGGGCCGGACGCGGACGGGGCGTGAACGTCTCGCTCCGGATCGCCGGCCGCTACCTGCGGACGCGGCGGACCACCGGCTTCATCACGCTCCTGGCCTGGATCTCGATCGTCGGGGTGACCATCGGCGTCGCGGCCCTGATCGTCGTCCCGGCGGTGATGAACGGGTTCGAGAGCGAGGTGCGGAGCCGGATCGCGGGGACGAACGCGCACGTGCTGCTGCTCTCCTTCGACGAGCAGGGCATCGCCGACACCACGGGCCTGCTGCCGCGGCTGCGCGCCCGCCCCGGCGTGCTCGGCGTCGCGCCGTTCGTCTACTCGAAGGCGCTGATCACGCGCGAGGGCGTGGCCGACGGCATCATCGTCAAGGGCGTCGACCTGAAGCAGGAGCGCACCGTGACCACGGTGGCGCGCGACATCACGCCCGCGCTCGAGGCGATCCCCGACTCGAGCGCCGAGGGGCTGCCCGGGATCGTGCTCGGCGCCGAGATCGCGGCCCGCCTGAGGGCGCGCGTGGGCGAGCGCGTCGTGCTCGCGACCCTGCACGGGGCGGTGCAGTCGCCGCTCGGGCTCCTGCCGCGCCTCAAGCCGTTCCGCGTCGCCGGGATCTTCCAGTCCGGACTCTACGAATACGACTCGTCGCTCGCCTACGTCTCGATCGCATCGGCGAAGGACCTGTTCGATGTCAAGGGCATGACCGGCGTCCAACTCAAGATCGTCGACCTGTTCCAGGCGCCGGCATTCGCGCGCGCGCTGCTCAAGGACCTCGGCGGCTACCCGTTCCGCACGAGCGACTGGGTCGAGCAGAACGCGAACCTGTTCCGCTTCATGAAGATCGAAAAGGCCACGATGTTCGTGATCCTCGCGCTGATCGTGATCGTCGCCGCGCTCAACATCGTGAGCACGCTGATCCTGCTCGCGATGGAGAAGCGCCACGACGTCGGTGCACTGCTCGCCATGGGGGCCAGCCAGGGCGACGTGCTCGGCGCGTTCCTCGCCGCCGGGCTCGGCATCGGCGCGATCGGCGCGGCGCTCGGGACGGCGCTCGGGTTGTCGGCCTGCGCCGCGCTCGCGCGCTGGCACTTCATCTCGATTCCGAGCGACGTGTACTTCCTGTCCACGCTGCCGGTGAAGGTCGAGTCGGGCGACGTCGTGCTGGTCGTCGTGGTCACGCTCGGGCTTTGCCTGGTGGCCGCCGGGTATCCGGCCTGGTACGCCTCGCGGCAGCTTCCGGCCGAGTCGCTGAGGAAGGCGTGATGGCGACCCCGGCGCTCGAGGTGGTGGGGCTGCGTAAATCGTATGCGACGCCTGCGGGTCCGCTCGAGGTCCTCTCAGGCGTCGAGCTGGCGATCGAGCCCGGGACGCTCACCGCCCTGCTCGGCGCCTCCGGGGCCGGGAAGAGCACGCTGCTGCACTGCATCGGCAGCCTGGACCGTCCCGACGCCGGGGTGGTGCGCGTCGGCGGGCGCGACCTGTTCGCGTTCGACGGCGCGGAGCTGGCGCGCTTCCGTTCGCGCACGATGGGCTTCGTGTTCCAGTTCCATCACCTCCTGCCCGAGTTCAGCGCGCTCGAAAACGTGATGATGCCCGGCTGGCTCGCGCGCCGGCCGGATGCCGAGGTCCGGGAGGACGCCGAGGCCGCGCTCGCACGGGTCGGGCTGACCGCGCGCTCGGCGCACCTGCCCGGGGAACTCTCCGGAGGCGAGGCCCAGCGGGTCGCGGTGGCGCGCGCGCTGGTCAACCGGCCGAGCCTCGTGCTCGCCGACGAGCCCTCGGGCAACCTCGACCCGGCGATCGCCGACCAGCTCCACGCGCTCCTGGCCGAGGTGGCGCAAAGCGGTCCCGCCGTGCTGGTTGCGACCCACAATGAAAGGCTGGCCGGTATCGCCGGGAGCGTGCTAATTTTGGACGCAGGAAGGACCTACCGGCGAGAAGGGTAAGCCGGCGAGTCCAGGGGTCTTCGCGGAGGGAGACCGCTCATGCAGAAGCCGTGTCAAAATTGCCAGAAGAACCCGGCCACGGTGCATCTCACGGAAATCCAGGACAACCGGATGACCGAGTTGCACCTGTGTCAGGCGTGCGCCCAGGAGAAGGGGCTCGCCTCGGTGCCGGCCAGCCCCAAGTTCTCGATCGGGGAGCTGCTCGCCAACATGGTCGACGGCATGTCGACCACGGAGGAGGAGCGCGTCGGACCGGTGCAGTGCCCGAGCTGCGGCATGCACTACTCGACGTTCCGCACCACCGGTCGCCTGGGCTGCGCCGAGTGCTATGCCGCGTTCGGCGCGAAGCTCAAGCCGTTGCTTCGGCGCATCCACGGCTCGACCCGCCACGTCGGCAAGCTGCCGGCGCACGACGGGGCCGTCCTCACTCCGCAACGACAGGTTCAGCGTTTGCACGACGAGCTCCAGCGCGCCGTCGAGCGCGAGGAATTCGAGCTCGCCGCCGAGATCCGCGACCGGATCAAGACGCTCGAGCGCGAGGCGAGCGCGTAGCCCGCGCTCGACGGAGGACGCCCATGAATCTCGACCAGCTGGCCAGGGAGCCCAGCCCGTGGCTCGACGCCTCCGGTCCGCACGCGGACATGGTGTTGTCGACCCGCGTGCGGCTCGCGCGCAACCTGGTCGGCATGCCGTTCACGCACCGCGCCCGCGACGAGCAGCTCGTCTCCGTGCTCGGCTCGGTCGAGCGTGCGGCCGAAGGGGCGCCCTCGTTCGAGCACGGCGGCCTGCTCAAGATGCACGAGCTGACGCCGGTCGACCGCCAGTTCCTGGTCGAGCGGCATCTCGTGTCGCACGAGCTATCGGACGGCGCGCGTCCACGCGGGCTGTTCGTCGCGCCCGGCGAGCGGCTGTCGATCATGGTCAACGAGGAGGATCACCTTCGCCTGCAGGCGCTGTGCTCCGGCTTCCAGCTCGCCGAGGCGTGGGCAATGGCCGAGCGCGCCGACGAGGAGATCGAGAGCGCGATCGAATACGCGTTCAGCGACGAGCTGGGCTACCTGACCGCATGCCCGACGAACGTCGGCACCGGGATGCGGGCCTCGGTCCTGATCCACCTGCCCGCGCTCGTGCTGACCAAGCAGATCGACAAGGTGCTCAAGAGCATCGTGCAGGTCGGGCTCGCGGTGCGCGGCCTTTACGGCGAGGGCTCGCAGGTGATGGGCAACCTGTTCCAGATCTCGAACCAGACCACGCTCGGCCACAGCGAGCAGGAGAGCATCGAGAGTCTCGACCGCGTCTCCCGCCAGATCCTCGATTACGAGGAACGGGCGCGCGACGTGCTGCTGCGCGATGCGAAGGGCCAGATCGAGGACAAGGTGTGGCGGGCCTACGGCAGCCTCCGTTATGGACGGAGCATGTCCTCGGAGGAGGTCATCAACCTGTGCTCGGCCATCCGGCTCGGCGTGGCGCTCGGGTTCGCCGGGCTGCCCCCGCTGCGTGCGCTGAACGAGCTGTTGGTGTTGACGCAACCGGCGCACCTGACGCGGCGCGCCGGCCGGGAACTCGACGCACCGGAACGGAACGTCCTGCGGGCGGACCTGGTGCGGTCGCATCTCGAACGAGCGAATTACGAAACCGGGGAAGGCTCGCGCGGGTAGGACCCGCGGGGAGGCGAAGGCCATGCACGACAAGTTCACGGAGCGGGTTCGTAAGGTCATCTACCTGGCGCGCGAAGAGGCGGCCCGGCTGCAGCACGACTACATCGGCACCGAGCACCTGCTGCTCGGCGTGATCCGCGAGGGTGAGGGCATCGCCGCCACGGTGCTCAACAACCTCGGGGTGGACCTCGATCACATCCGCCAGGCGGTGGAGAACATGGTCACGTCCTCGGGCGGGACCATGACCATCGGCGAGATCCCGTTCACGCCGCGCGCCAAGCGCGTGCTCGAGCTTGCGGTCGAGGAGGCGCGCTCGCTGGGCCACAACTACGTCGGAACCGAGCACCTGCTGCTCGGCCTGATCCGCGAGGGCGAGGGCGTAGCCGCGAAGGTCCTGCTCGAGCTCGGCGTGGACCGCAAGCGCGTGCGCGAGGAGACGCTCAAGCTGCTCGGCGGCACGCCCAGCAACACGCCGCAGGAGCGCGAGGAGCGCGCCGAGACGCCCGCACTCAACCAGTTCGGGCGCGACCTCACGGCGCTCGCGCGCGAGGGCAAGCTCGACCCGGTGATCGGCCGCGAGAGCGAGATCGAGCGCGTCGTGCAGGTCCTTTCGCGTCGCAAGAAGAACAACCCGGTGCTCGTCGGCGAGCCCGGCGTCGGCAAGACCGCGATCGCCGAAGGCCTCGCCAGTCGCATCGTCGA
>JBDTYW010000185.1:0-5047 GCA_040005445.1 Candidatus Eiseniibacteriota bacterium | reverse complement strand
GTCAGCATCTCGCCGACGAACAGCGCCATCAGCCAGCCGCCGCGCTTCTTGATCATGGCGAAGAACCCGATGTCGAGGTACGGCGCATCGAGCGCCTCGGTGCCGCCGATCTTCTGGATGTCCTCGGTCGCCTCTTCGCGCACGACGTCGACGATGTCGTCGGCAGTGACGATACCCTTCATCACGCCGAGGTCGTCGACCACCGGCAGCGCGACCAGGTGGAGCCGGTCGAACAGTTTTGCGACCTCTTCCTGGTCCATGTCCTCGTGCACGGTCTGGAGGCGCGTGCGCATGATGTCGGCTACGCGCGTGTCCGGCAGCGCCGCGAACAGCTCGCGGAACGACACCACGCCGAGCAGCCGCTGCTCCTGGTCGAGCACGTACGCGTAGTACAGGGATTCCGGCTTTTCGCGCGCCTGGCGCCTCAGGTAGGCGATGGCCTCGTCGATTGTCATCTCGGGGCGCGTCCGCGCGTAGCGCGGGCTCATCAGCCCGCCGGCGTCGTCCTCGGCGTAGGCCAAAAGGGCGGAGACCTCGCGCCGGGACATCTCGTCGAGCAGGCCGAGCAGGTGCGGCCACTCCTCGCGCGGCGCCTCCTGGATCACGTCGGCGCTGTCGTCGGGCGCGAGCAACCTGAGCCACGAGCGGCGCTCCGGCTGGGGCAGCTCGAGCAGGAGCTCCGACTGGTCGCGTGAGCTCAGCCCGAGGAAGAAGGTCTCGGCCTCGGTGCGATCGAGCGCCCGAAAACCCGAGAGCCGCTCCTCGGTCACGAGCAGGTCCCACGCCTCGCGCAGGTCGTCGAGCGACAGAGTCTCGGCGGGCTCGGGAGCGGACGCGTTCATGGCGGATCTCCTCGGGGCACGGACGACGCGGGAGGGTGGACCCACGCAGGTTACAAGCCGCGCCTCCAGGCCACAACCACGAAGGCGGGAACGCGGGGTCTCGAGCCCCGTGCTCCCGCCTCGAGTTTCCGTCCCGGTCCGCTCCGCCTGCGTCTCAGCGCGTGCGGATCAGCTTCTGCTCCCGGCTGCGCCCGGCCTCGCCCTCGACGCGCGCGAAGTACACGCCGGCCGGCGCGACCCAGCCCTCCTCCGTCCGGCCGTCCCACAGCGCGGTCTGCAGCATGCCCGTGCCCGCGCCGTCCCAGACACGCCGCACGAGGCGCCCGCGCGCGTCGATCACCTCGAGCCGTGCGCGCTCGCCCGCGCCGAGCGCGAACGTCAGCGTCGTCGCGCCGCCCGCCACCGGATTCGGCCGCGCGCGCTCGAACGTGATGCCGCCGGTCGATCCCGGCGCCACGTCGATCGTGCCCGCGGTCTCGCTGATCACGGCATCCCAGCCGTTGATCGCCGGGTTGTCCACGCCGACCGGAACGTTCACGCCCTTCGCGTTGACCCACACCTTCCCGTTCGTGAAGTCCCGCCGCCAGATCTGCACACCGGCCAGCGTGATCGCGTACGCGGGGCCGGTCGGCCAGCCGAGCCTCAGGTTGTATTCCGGCTGCCAGTAGGTGCAGGCGTAGTCGCTATTGTTGAGCGCCATGTAGCCATCGCCCAGCAGCGCACTGCCGAGGTTGAAGCGGAACAACTGCTGGTTCGCCGAACCGCTCGGGTAGGTCAGACGATCCCCGCCGGCGAGCTCCGTGTCGATCAGGTTGCGCACGGGGCCCGAGTACAGTGTCGGCCAGGCCGACAGGTACCCGTTCGGCCCGAACATCGAGTCCTGCCAGCGGTAGTTGTAGGGGTTGGGCGCCGGGTCCACGCGCCCGAAGATGCGCGGGAAACGCTCGTGCATCGCGCCGTTCGCCTCGAGATAGTGGTGCTGCCCGTTGCCCATGATCACGAAGTTCGGGCCCATGCGCTGGCGAAGCCGCTGGAACACGATCTCGACGCCCTGCTTCCACCAGACATCGAGCGAGTCCGGCGGATCCGCCGCCCCGTTGCCGTCGAGGTCGAACCACGTCCGCCACTCGGTGCCGGGGGTCTGGACCGTACAGTTCGTGCCGGGCTGGCATCCGCCCATGTAGCCGTTCAGCCACCCGGGGCTGTCCCACAGCTGGTCGAAGAACACGCCGTCGGCGCCCTTGGATGCGACGAGATCATCCACGATGAAGTCCGCGAACACGTCGCACAGGCGCTTGCCCTGGGCGTTGCGCGGGCTTTTCACGGACAGGTTGCCGAGCCACATGTTCCAGTATGCGGTCGCGTGATAGCGGGTGCCGACCGAGTCCACCGACCAGCACCACCAGTTGTTGTCGTTGAGCAGGTTCCAGAAGCGGCGGTCGAAGCCGTACACCGGATCGCTCGTGCTGTACGGGCCGTAGGGTTGCGAGTACCCCGAAGGTCCCGCGTAGTAGTAGTTGTACCAGGCGGGCGAGACCAGCCGGATCGATGCCGGATTCAGGGCCCGGACCGAATCGAAGTCGGCTTTCGGTGCGCGCGAGGAGAACGACACGATGTCGTACTTGCTGTTGCGCAGGGCGTTCGGGTCATTCGACCAGTCGAGATTCATGGTGCGCGGGAACGTGCCGTCCGGGTGCGCGCGCGCCGGCGCGGCGCCGAACGCGACGGCCGCCGCGACCGCCAGGGACAGGAACAGACGAACAATGCGGCTGGGGGTCACGGAAGTCGCCTCCCTGGCGATGGGAACTTCGGGCCGACCTCCGGGGCGGAGGATGCTCCGATCGCAGGGGGAGTCTTGCAGGCCGCGTGCCACGGGAGGGAAATCCGCCGGGGAATCGGCTGCGAAAGAGCGGAGCCGCAAGCGCTTGCCGCAGGCGCAACTGGAGGGGATCAAGGCGGCGGCGTGAGGCCCGGACCGGCACGCGCCGGCGACCCTGGCTCAGGGCCGACGCCCGAGCGCCGCAAGACGCGAGAACTTCATCGCAATTCGCAACGCGGCGCGCGCGGGCGTCGCCGCCGGGTTCGCTCAGCGCGGCGGCGGCGTTGCGGCCGGCAGCCCCTGCGCCAGCAGATCGTGCAGCGAGCCCTCGATGCGCACCGGGCGTCCGTCGCGATCGAGGAAGCAGTGCCGCGTATAGCCCACCGCGATCAGGCGCTCGTCCTCGACGCGCTCGATCCGGTAATCGAACTGCACGGTGGCGCGCCCGAGCTCCCCGACCCAGCCCCACAGGCGAAGGCGGTCATCGTAGAGCGCCGAGGCGAGGTAGCGGCAGTGGGCCTCGGTCACGGGGAGGATGACTCCCTCCGCCTCGAGCTCGCGGTAGCTCTTGCCGTGCGCGCGCAGCCACTCCGTGCGCGCGATCTCGAACCAGTGGAGGTAGTTCGCGTGGTAGGCCACGCGCATCTGGTCGGTGTCGCCGTAGCGAACCTGGATCTCGTATGCGTGCGCACCGGGGGGCGGCGCTTCGGTGGCGCGGGATCGGGCTCTCGACACGAATCCTCCTGGGAGCGATGGGTCCGCGGCATGATAGCGCATCGCTCGATTGGGGCGCCGCTCTGCTAGACTCCCGCCATGAGCGCCCCCCCATCGCACGTCATACGCCCGCCGCACGGCGGGTCATTCCCGGTGACCGACGTGGGGCCCGACCTGGGTGGGCCCGAGGCCACGACGCCGCTCGTGCTCGTGCCGGGTATCGGCGGCCCACGCGACACCTACCACCACCAGGTCGCCGCGTTCCGCGATCGACGACGCGTGATCGCCACCAACCTCAATGCGACGCGCGGGAAGGGCATGAGCGCGCTCGACTCCGCCGCGCGCGACGTGCTCGCGGCCATGGACGCGCTCGCGATCGAGCGCGCGGACGTGCTCGGCGCATCATTCGGCTCGGTGGTCACCGCCCGCGTCGCGATGCTCGCGCCGGAGCGGGTGCGGCGCATGGTGTGGGTCGCCCCCCCGGTCGTGCGCCATGGGCCGTGGCGTAGCATCTTCGGGCCGGGCTGGCTGGTCGGCGGCGCGCTCCTGCGCTACTCCCCGGCGCGCTACCACGCGCCGGTCGCGCGCTTCGTCTCGGAGCGGCGCATGTACACGCCCGAGCCCGAGCTCAGCCCGCGCGAGCTCGAGTTGCTGGCGCAGCGCGTCTCGGACACCCAGTGGGCCCCGTTCTTCGAACGCCTGGTCGAGCTGCGCGGATGGGACTGGCAGCGCCTGCCCTCGCCGATCGCGCACCCGGTCCTCGTCATGCAGGGACGCAGCGAGCGCGCGCTGACGCCGCCCGAGGTGTTCGCCGCGTGGGAACAATTGAGCGGCCGGGAGGTCGCGGTCACGCCGGGGCATCACATGCCCTATCTCTCCTATCCCGACGAGTTCAACCGCAGCCTCGGCGACTTCCTGGACGCCCCCGCGGAAGCCCCTGATCACAAAGCATTTAACAGGAACTAAACAGCCTCCTTGAACAGAATTCGCCTCTCGGGCGTCGAATTGAACGTATCGTTCGGCGACTCGTGATCCCCGCGTCCGCGGGCGGTAACGAGCCGGGCTATTACACGGAGGTCTTGCAATGTTGAAGCGGTTCCTGCTTGCTGCAGTGGTTGCGGCGATGTTCGTCCCCGCGCAGTCGTTCGCCGTGGATCACAAGGGTCAGTGGGCTCTCGGCTACTGGGATCCGAGCGCGCCGATCGGCGTTCGCAAGCAGTTCAGCGAGAAGGCGGCGTTCGATCTCGGCATCGGGTTCGCCACGGCGAAGATCTCCGATGACCCGACGACCGCGACTGCCAACGACAGGAAGACGAATCTCCAGTTTCACGTCGAGGCGGGCATCCCGCTCACGCTTGTCAAGACCGAGCGCGCGGACTTCTTCTTCCGCCCGGGCATCCTCTGGCGCGCCGTGCCCTACTACCTCGACAACGGGACGTCCATCGAGAAGAAGACGGCCTCGCAGATCGACGTCACCGGCACGCTCGGAGCCGAGTGGCACGTGACCGACAACCTGTCGCTGTCGGTCGGCCATGGCCTCCGCCTGACGTCGTACAAGCCGGTGAGCACGAACGACCTCGTGTTCGCGGAGCCGAAGAGCGAGACCAACATCTCCGCGCTCGACGCCCTCGACGTGACGCGGATCGGTTTCCACTGGTACTTCAACTGAGCT
>JBDTYW010000184.1:0-5101 GCA_040005445.1 Candidatus Eiseniibacteriota bacterium | reverse complement strand
GCAACTGGTGCAACTGGGTGAGCCCGAAGCGCTCGGGGTGCTCGATCACCATCACGGTCGCGTTGGGCACGTCGACGCCGACCTCGATCACGGTGGTCGACACCAGCGCGTGTACGCGGTTCGCGGCGAACTCGGCCATCACCGCCTCCTTCTCCGCGGGCTTGAGACGGCCGTGCAGCAGGCCGAAGCGGTAGGACGCGAGCAGCGGGTGCGCGGCCAGGCTCGCGATCATGGCCTTGGCCGCGCGCAGCTCGCTCTTCTCGCTCTCCTCGATCAGCGGATAGACGATGTAGGCCTGACGGCCGAGCGCGAGCTCGTCGGCGAGAAACCGGTAGATCGCCTCGCGGCTCTGCTCGCCCGCGACCCGGGTCACGATCGGCTGGCGGTCCTTCGGGCGCTCGTCGAGCACCGTGACGTCGAGATCGCCGAGGTGCGCGAGCGCGAGCGTGCGCGGGATCGGCGTGGCGGTCATCACCAGCACGTCGGGAAACCCGCTGCCCTTGCTCGAGAGCTGGGCGCGCTGGCGCACGCCGAAGCGGTGCTGCTCGTCCACGACGACGAGCCCGAGGCGCGGCAGCGGCACCTCGTCCTCGAGCAGCGCGTGCGTGCCGACCAGCAGGTCGAGCGCGAACGGGTCGCCCGCCGGCAGCGCCAGCCGCTTGCGCAACTCGCGGCGCGCGCCCTCGGGCGTCGAGCCGGTCCACAGCGCGGGAACGAGACCGGCCGCCTGCCCGAGTGCCCCGAGCGTGCGGAAGTGCTGCTCGGCGAGGATCTCGGTCGGCGCCATGAGCGCGGCCTGGAAGCCGGCCTCGGCGGCGCACACGGCTGCCAGCAGCGCGACCACGGTCTTGCCGGTGCCCACGTCGCCGACCAGCAGCCGGTGCATCGAGCGCTTCGCCTTCATGTCGCTCACGATCTCGTTGACTGCGCGGCGCTGCGCCAGAGTCGGCTCGAATGGGAGCGCGGCGATCGCGGCGCGCACGCGCTCCATGCCGCGCGCGGTGACCTGCGCGGCCGAGGTCTCGGCGCGCGCGCGGCGGCGCAGCGCGAGCAGGAGCTGCGCGAGCAGGAGCTCGTCGAACGCGAGGCGCTTGCGGCCCCGCTCGGCGGCCTCGGGCGTCTCCGGAAAGTGCACGGCCTCGTAGGCCTCGGCGAGGCCGGGCAGCCCGAGCTCGCGGCGCAGTTCCTCGGGCAGCGGATCCTGTTCGGTCAGCTCGGCGGCGAGTGCGTCGAGCGCGGTGCGCACCGAGCGCCGCATCGCGCGCGCGGTCACGCCCGCGGTCAGCGGGTGGCGGGGCAGGATCCGGCCGGCCGGGCCGGGCTCCTCGCCGGGCCCCTCGCCCAGGGTCTCGAACAGCGGGTTGAGGAACGCGCGGCCGGGACCGGGCGCCAGCTCCCCGACGAGCGCGAGCGTCTTGCCCACGACGATCTCGCGCGCGAGGAACCCCTGGCCGAACCAGCGCACGCCGAGCACGCCGGTCTCGTCGCGCACGCGCGCGAGAAGATCGGTGCGCGAGCGCGAGCGCCGCGACTCCACGGCCTCGACCCGGGCCACCACGGTGACCAGGCCCGAGGGCGGGATGCGGGCGATTGGCACCGTGCGCCGGGCGTCGAGATACTCGCGCGGCACGTGCAGCAGCAGGTCCTCGAGGGTGAGGATTCCGAGACGGGACAGGAGCGCGGCGCGCCCCGGCCCGACCCCGGGAAGGAACTGCACCGGGGTGGTCGCAGTCAGGCGGGCCCGCCGGCCCGCGTCCGGGGAGGCCGTGGCGGTCATGAGACGGACACGATAGCACACGCCTCGGACGGGACGCGCGCGCCGGGTCGGCGCCGCCGCGCGGGACGCAGGCGCGATCTGCGCTTAGTGGAGCGTGCCGCATCTGGTACCCTCGTGTCCCCAGCAGCGGGCCGCAGGGCGGTCTCGCGTGTCCCCGTCCCGAGGATCCACCCCATCGTGCGAAGCTCACTCCCGCGTGTGCGATCCAGCCGGGCGCCCCGGAGCTCCCTCGCCGCGCTCCTGGTCGCCCTGCTGGCTGCGGGCTGCGCGCGCTCGCCGGTCTCGATCGCCCTGCCGAACCTCCTCCCCGTGGTGCAGCTCACGGCGGCCCCCCGCCCCGGCGGCGAGACCACGTTCCAGGTGCACCTGTCGTGGTCCGCGTTCGACCCCGACGGGCAGGTCGAGCGCTTCGTCTATGCCGTCGACCCGCCGGTCGGGGGCGACACGACGTGGACCACGACAGTCGAGCACGAACTCACGCTCACGCTGCCGGCGACGATCCCGGCCGACCCGCTCGCCCCGCCGGGGCAGCGCGTGCTCGCCCGCGACACGCACACGTTCGTCCTCCGGGCGGTGGACAACCTGGACGGGCGATCCCCGGTGGTCGCGCGCTCGTTCACCGCGCACACGGTCGCGCCCGAGACGCTCATCCAGACCCCCACGCCGAACGGCCAGCAGCCGGTCCAGACGCTCACCCAGTTGATCCTGCGCTGGCAGGGCACGGACCCCGACGGGATCACGCGCAACACGCCCGTGCTCTACAAGTACCGGCTCGTGCCCGGGACGGCCATCAAGACCGATATCGAGAGCGGCCTGTCGAACGCCGAGGTCCAGGAGTTCTTCGGTCGCGATCGGGTGAACGGGTACGCCGGCTGGGACTCGACCGCCGATCTCGCGCCGTCCTACACCGCGACCGGCCTGACGGCGGGCCGCGTGTACGTGTTCGCCGTGGTGTCGAAGGACGAGGCCGGCGCGTGGGAGCCCCGCTTCCTGCTCGATGCGAACACGCTGCGCTTCAAGCCGACGCTGCAGAACCTGGGGCCCCGCATCACGGTCGAGAGCGACTTTTTCTCGCGCACCCAGTCGACCGGCGGCATCAGCCTCGATGCCTCGCGCATCTCGACGCTCGAAATCCCGCCGGGCACGCCGCTGCGCTTCCAGTGGTCGGCCGTGCCGAACTCCGGCTCGAGCATCGCGGGCTACCGCTGGTCGGTCGACATCGCCGGCGGGAACATCGACGACGAGACCGCCCGCGAGGACGACTCGGACTTGCGCCACTGGAGTTCGTGGTCGCTGAGCGAGCAGAGCGCGACCATCGGCCCGTTCACCGGCAGCGTAGACTCGACCGTGAACCACTTCCTCTTTGTCGAGGCGCGCGACCAGGTGGGGTTCGTGTCGCTGTTCACGCTGCGCCTCTCGGTCATCGTCGCGCGCCTCGACCGGCCCTTGCTGGTGATCGACGACATGTACGGCACGCCCGGCACGGGCACGTCGACGCCCTACCCGACCGAGGCCGAGCAGGACACGTTCCACTTCGCCGTCGGGGGCGTGCCCGACCGCCTCGCGGGCGGGATCTCGTCCCCCGGCGCGTTCGCCGACTTCGCCTACGACACGCTCGACTACCGGTTCTTCGGGCGCGCGGGCATTCCGCTCTCGACCCTCGGGCGCTATCGCGTCGTCGCCTGGTACACCGACAACAGCTCGTCGTCGGGCACATCGGACTTCGTCTTCGGCAGCGGCAAGCCCTCGAACGCACTGCGCTATGTGAACGCAACCGGCCACCTCAACACGCTCGCGGTCTACCTGCGCCAGGGCGGCAAGGCGTTCCTGTTCGGCGACGGCGTCCCGCCCTCGATCGCCAACGGGTACTGGTCGCGCAACGGCACGTTCAGCGTGCCGTTCATTCCGTACTCATCGAGTCCCTTGATCGCGCGGCAGTACGTGCTTCGTCCCGGGTGCTTCCTGTGGGACT
Source organism: Candidatus Eiseniibacteriota bacterium (assembly GCA_040005445.1). Taxonomy (GTDB): domain Bacteria; phylum Eisenbacteria; class RBG-16-71-46; order RBG-16-71-46; family DASYSL01; genus JANPEF01. The sequence goes on along the minus strand of JBDTYW010000184.1, from coordinate 1,352 downwards.
ACCTGCACCTGCGCTCCGAGCTCAATACCGCGGGGACGGCCTCGGTCCAGTTCACGAAGGGCGAACAGCTCCGGGGAGCGATCCCCTACCTGCCCGAGTTCGCCGGGCCGGGCTCGTCCCTGGACCGCAGCCATGACCCGCGCATCGGCCCCGCCGCCGAGCGCAACCTCGCCACGTGGGAGGGCCTGCCGCGCTTCACCCTGCGCGGCTATCGCGGCGCGAACGCCGACCCGGCGCAGCGCAGCGTGAACCTGACGTGGTACGTCTCGAGGCCGCTCGCGATCACCGAGGGCGTGGGCCTCGCCCAGGTCTCGGTACTCGACACGCTCTACCTGCTGCAGGCGCGCAACTACACCGGCGACGGGACGAGCGGCACGAACAGTTCGTTCTCCGACGGCTTGCCGAACGCCGTCTACTACCACGGCAGCGAACATGGGCCGGTGGTGTGGTTCGGCTTCCCCCTCTATTACTTCGAACTCGACCAGGCCCGCCAGGCGGTCTCGACCGTGCTCCGGGTCCTGGGCGTCCCGCCGCGCGGGGCGGCGGACCCGCCGGGCGCGGGCGTCGCGCGAGCCGGGCGATGAGCCCTCCCCTCGGCCGCCGCGCGCGCGTCCCGCTCCTCGCCCTGCTCGCGGTCGCGGCCTGGCTGTGGCCGCGCCCCGGTGCGGCGCGCGTGACGTTCGAGTTCCCGCAGCCCGCGGTGGAGGGGAGGGCGCCCGGGCGCCCGAACGGGATCGGGCCGCAGGCCGTGCCCGACGTGCGCGGGCCGGGCCACGTCACGACCACGTCGCGCGTCTGGCTCAAGGCGACGAACCTCGGGATCATGGGCAATGCGTACCCGTCACTCTCGTCCGACCCCTCGGCGCAATGGCCGGGGTCGTCGGGCGTCGAGCACCTCTTCTACTGGGGCCTGTGGGTCGGGGCGGCGATCCCGGGCGCGCGCTCGCCCGGGGAGCGCTACCTCGTCACCAGTTCGATCGAGTGGCGCCCGCCGTCGCTCGATCCGGCGGACCGCATCTACGAATCGCGGCCCGGCGACGCTGGCGCCCTGCGCTGGGTGGATGACGACCACGACGGCAAGTACGACGAGGACTTCCAGAACGGCAGGGACGACGACGGCGACGGCCTGGTCGACGAGGACCATGCCGCCGAGAGCGATCGCACGTTCTCGTTCGAGATGCGCGACGACACCGAGCAGTCGCTCTACGCGAACCCGTCCGAGCCGCACCGGCCGCTCGGCCTGCGCGTGCGGCAGAAGGTGGAGTCGTTCGAGGCGAAGGAGGCGAGCGACTTCGTCGGGACGACCTACGAGATCACGAACGTCTCGACCCAGCCGCTCGACTCGGTGTATG
>JBDTYW010000183.1:0-5103 GCA_040005445.1 Candidatus Eiseniibacteriota bacterium | reverse complement strand
GTCTCGTCGCTACGCGCGGACACGAGCTGAACGCTGATACGCACGCGCTTGCCGACGAGCAGTGCCGAGCCCTCGAGAATCGCGTCGACGTTGAGTTCGCGCGCGATCTCGGGCAGCGACTTCTGCGATCCCTTGTACTTCATCGCCGAAGTGCGCGAGATCACGCGTAGAGCCTTGACCTGGGCGAGGTCTCCGATCAGCGCCTCGGTCATGCCGTCGGCGAAATACTCCTGCGCGGGATCGCGTGAGACGTTCTCGAGCGGCAGCACGGCGAGCGCGCGGATGACATCCTTGCCCGAATCGACGACCGTGCCGGCCCGCAGTTGCTCGCGCAGCCGGCGCAGCGCGTGGCTCACCTCGCTCGCCGTCGCGGGCCTCTGGGGGGCATCCTTGCTCAGGCAGGCCGCGATCAGCCGATCGAGGTCGGCCGGCGCGTCGGGGCGCGCGGCGCGCACCGACGGCGGCGCCGTGTGCAGCACGTCGAACATCATCGCCTCGGGCCGGGGCTTGTCGAACGGCCGCAGCCCGGTCGTCATCTCGTAGAGCACGACGCCGAACGCGTACACGTCCGCCCGCGCGTCCTCGGGCTCGCCGCGCATCTGCTCGGGCGCCATGTACGCCAGCGACCCGAGGACGATGCCGGGTTGCGTGAGCTGGGTCCGCTCCGGCAACTGGTTCAGCAGTCCCGCGATCCCGAAATCGAGGATCTTCGCGGTGCCGGTCGCGGTGAGCATGACGTTACCGGGCTTGAGGTCCCGGTGCACGAACCCGCCGCGATGCGCGTCGCCGAGCGCATCGCCGATCTCCCCTCCGATGCGCAGCACCTCGTCGAGCGACAGCGGGCCGTCGAGCAGCTTCGTGGCGAGCGAACCGCCAGGCACGTACTCCATGACAAGGAAGTCGACGCCATCCAGGGTGTCGAAATCGAAGATCGTCGCCACGCCCGGGTGCGAGAGGCGCGACAGCACGCGCGCCTCCTGGCGGAAACGTTCGCGCGTCGTCGGGTCCGCAAGCGCGCCTGGCAGCAGCACCTTGACCGCGACGTCGCGGTCGAGATGCTGGTCGCGCGCGCGATAGACCTCGCCCATGCCGCCCGCGGCGAGCGCCTCGACGATTTGGTAGTGGGAGAGCGTCTTGCCGATCATGGGGTGAATCTAGCGGAAAATGCGGGTTCCGGGGCGGCCATCTCCGCGGGAGTGAGCGTACGAAACGTACGACTTGTACGAAACGTACGCTCTCCTCCGCGGACCTCCCCCCGCTCCCGGCTCCAAGAGGGCGCGGCTACTTCTTCTCCCGCAGCGCCGCCGTCCAGTCGAGCACGACCGTGAGCGACCTCGTGGGCGAGTTTCCTTCGATCACGACCAGCAGCACGCGCCGCCCGCCGTGCGCCCCGTTTCCACCGAGGATCGCACTTGGCAACCGGGCGCGGGAGTGAGCCGGACCGAGGCGGAATTCCGGACCGGGAATGACCTCGGCGACTTGCAGGGCGGACGGATCCTTCTCGAGCCCGAACATGAGTCCCTTTCCTCCTGGACTCCACGCGACCGGCCCGGTGCCGCCGGTCGTCACCTGGTACTTCGACCCCGGCGTCGGGAACGACTGCACGTAGACCTCCGTGCGGCCCGACTCGTCCGAGAGATAGGCCATCCAGCGTCCGTCGGGCGAGACCTCCCCATAGGTTTCATTGAACGGCGATTGCAGGTAGGCACGCGCGGGAGCCCCGGGCTCGACCGGCTGGAGCCAGATGTCCCAGCGCGTCGCGGCGGCCTGCCGGCCGTAGACGAGCATCGAGCCGTCCGGGGTCCAACCCCGGAGAAACTTGAACGCCGGGTCCGCGGCGCCGAACGTCCGCGGCGCCGGATCCCCGCTGAGCGCGCGGACAACGAGCGATTGCGGGCCCACGGTGCTCGTCGAGTAGGCGATGAACCGGCCATCGGGCGACCACGCCGGGTTGTCGCACGCTCCATGCTCCTGCGAGAAGCGCGAGATCACCCCGCGCTCGAGGTCGCCCACCCAGATCTCGGGATCGTCGCTGCCCTCGGCGCGCGTGGTCGCCACCCGCCGGTCGTCCGGCGAGAGCGAGATCCCGCCGAGATACTGCGCCGGCTCGATCGGCGTGTTCGTGGTCGCGCCGGTGATGGGATCGAACCAGACCAGCCGGGAGCGGGCCATGAGGAAACTCGGGTAGGCGATGCGCCCGCCCTCCGACACCGAGAACCCGGCGGCGCCGGAGTAGCTCGAGGGATTGATCAGGTCGCGCAACACGATCGGCGAGCCCTTCCCCCGTCGCGACGAGAGATCGAAGGGCAGGGCGGTGAGCACGTTTCTGCTGAGCGAGAGCAGGTATCCCGGGCGCGCATAGCGCACGCCGCTCGAGGTCGTGAGCAGCGACTCGGGCTTCGCGCCGCCGAGCTCGCCGACCTTGATCGTGAACTTGCCCTGGCGGGGCGGCAGGGACGAGAACAGGAAGTGCTTGCCGTCCGGCAGGAACTCGGGAGAACGATGCGCCGTCTCGCCCGACGCGCTGTCGATCACGGTCACCTGGTGCGGTTCTCCGCCGGCCGCTGCGATCACGGACAGCGGGCCGTCGGAGGTCCCGGCGAACAGGATCTGGTCCCGTTGGTTCCACGTGCCGCCGCGCGCGCGCTTGACGTCGCACAATTCGTCCACCTCGCCCCCGGAGACGTGCACGCGCTTGAGCTTGGTCTCCGTGAAGAAACCGATGTTCCTGCCGTCCGGGGACCAGAACGGCAGCGTGCCATCCTCGGTGCCGTCGAGCGGACGCGCTGACAGCGTCTCCAGCGTGCGCACCCAGAGTCGGCTCTTCAGGCTGTCGCCGGCCACGAACACGATGCGCGTGCCGTCCGGTGAGATCGCCTGGTTCGCGCCGTCGAGATTGATCGCCATGCCCGGCGCCTCGGGAATCTCGAAGCGCACCGGCACGCGCGCCGCGTCGGGCTTCCCGCCGACCAGCGGGGAGATCAGCTTCGTGGCGATCACGGCGAGGACCGCCCCGACGATCGCAGCCGCGATCTGCATCCCGACGCCCGCCGACCTCTTGCGACTCGCCTGCGCCGCCGTCGCCGCGTCCACCGCGCCGGCGATCGACGCCGACACTGCGGCGCTCGACGCGCTGCCGCGCGGGGAGAGCACCTCTTCGAGCTCGATGCGCGCGTCGCCCATGTCGCGCAGGCGCCGGCGCGCGTCCTTCTCGAGGCAGCGGCGCAGCAGCTCGCGCACGCGCGGCGGCGTCGCGGGGGGGAGCGCATTCCAGTCCGGGTCGCTCGTCAGGATGTGGGCGATGAGGTCACTCACTGTCTCGCCCTCGAACGCCTGCTTCCCGGTCAGGCACTCGAACAGCACGCAGCCGAACGACCAGATGTCGGTGCGCTTGTCGACCGCCTTGCCGCGTGCCTGCTCGGGCGACATGTAGGCCGCCGTGCCGAGGACCATGCCGGCTTGCGTCGCGCCGTAGGTCATCGTCGGCGAGGCCGAGAGCGCGGGATCGGAATCACTGGTGACGCCGCCCTTCGCCAGGCCGAAGTCGAGCACCTTGACCGTGCCCACGCGCGTGAGCATGACGTTCGCGGGCTTGAGGTCCCGGTGCACGATTCCCGACTCGTGCGCGGACTCGAGCGCCGAGGCGACGTGCCCGCAGATCTCGATCGCCTCGCCGACCGGCAGCGGCCCGCGCAGGAGCATGTCTTCGAGCGTGTCGCCCTCGATGAACTCGAGCACGAGGTAGCGGTGGCCGTCGACGACCTCGAATCCGTAAATCGCGCCGATGTTCGGGTGATTGAGCGAGGCCAGCAGCTTGGCCTCGCGCTCGAACCGCGCGAGCCGCTCGGGATCCTGCGCGAACGCGTCGGGCAGAGCCTTGATCGCGACCTCGCGCCCGAGCCGCGTGTCGCGCGCGCGCCAGACCTCGCCCATGCCGCCCGCGCCGAGCGGCGCGAGGATCTCGTAGGACGCGAGCTTTTGTCCCGGGGTGAGGGGCATCAGCGCTCCGGAAGCCCGGACTCGACCTTCATCTCGCGGAACAACCGGAAGCGCGCCGCGTCGATCATCGGCGCCTCGAGCGGCCAGACGAGCGCCTGGTCCATCCGGCGCGGCGCGAACGCGGGAACGTCGGCGAGGGCCATGAGATCGCTCTCGATCCGGATCGTCGTCGGCGCGATCGCGAGCGCGATGGGGCGACTCATGAATTGCGTCGCCGCCGCAGGGTCCCCGAGCCGGAGCGCGAGACTAGCCGCGGTCAAGAGCTGTCCGAATCCGAGCTGGGGGACTTGCGCCAGTTCGCCGAGGATGCGCCGCGCCTCGTCGACGCGGCCGTCGATCAGTGCCGCCAGCGCGACATACGGCTGGAACACGATCGGCTCGGCGCCGGCGGCGATCGCCTCGCGCGTCATCGTGACGATCCGCGTCGTGTCGCCGCGCTTCAAGTCGACCATCATGCGCAGGGAATAGGAACCGCCCGTGTAGAACGGCGAGTCGCTCGCCTTGCGGACGCGTTGCGCGACCGCGATCGTCTCCTCGTAACGCCCGGTGAACAGGGTGAGGCTGGCGATCCACAGCAGGGCGAACGCCTCCTGCGGGTCGGCATCGAGCGCGCGTCGGGCGCCGCGCTCGGCGCCCGCGAGATCGGCGATGGTGAAGGCGTCGACGCAGAGATTGATCAGCGTCGGCGTGTGGCGCGGATCCGCTTCCAGACCCTTGAGCAATTCCGTGCGCGCGGCCGCATGGTCCCCCGCGAAACGCAGCACGAGCGCGTGCGACTTGTAGGCCTCGGGCAGCCGGGGATTGAGCTCGATCGCCTTCTTCGCGGCCTCGAGCCCGAGTCGGAGATGCTCCTTCGGGTCGGCGTCCCCGCTCCACTGCACGAGCTGCCCGTGTGAATCGGCGAGGCCCGCGTAGGCGAGCGCATAGCCCGGGTCGAGCGCGATCGCCTGCTCGAACAGCGAGAGCGCCTCGCGCAGGGCAGCCTCGTTGTAGTGGCCGTAGCGCTCGCGGCCCTTGAGATAGAGGTCGTACGCGCGCACGTCCTCCGGGCGGTTCTGGCCGAGGCTCGCGGCTTCCTGCGGCGTGAGCGCGACCCGCAACGCC
>JBDTYW010000182.1:0-5112 GCA_040005445.1 Candidatus Eiseniibacteriota bacterium | reverse complement strand
ACGGGGGGGCTGCCCCGCTCCAGGCAGGCCTCGACCGCGCTCACGATCTTCCGGTGCCTGACCTGCGACGCGAGATCGAGCGCGAGGAGGATCTGGGTCTCGTCCTCCGATTTCAGCGCGGCGAGCAGCGCGCGGCGCGCCGCGGGCAGCCTCAGTCCGGCGGCGGTGATCGGCAGGTCGCTGCGATGCTGCTCGAGGGAGTGCCGGAACTCCGACACGTATCGGCGCTGGAGGCGGATCAGCATGACGAGCCAGCACGCCGCCGTGACCGCCGTTAGCGCGGCGACGAAGCGCATGTCGACCCCGAGCGTGTGCAGGATGATCAGGAGCGTGATGCCGACGACCGCGTCGGCGAGGCGCTCGACGACGGCGTCGAGCGCGGGCTTGATCTTCTGCCGCTCGGCCGGACTGACCGCCATGAAGTAGAGTTCGAACGAGGACTTGCCCACCGTCTGGAACATCACTCCCTGGATCCAGCGCAACGCGAAGATGACGCCGAAGATGGGCGAGAAGATGATCCAGGTCGCGAATGCGAAGATGGCGAGCGGCTGCGGCAGCGCCGAGAAGAAGACCCCCGTGCGCCGCAGGATCCAGCCCGCCACTCCGAACTGGACGACCAGCGCGAGGCCGTTGAGCCCGGCATAGAACAGCCCGAGAAAGCGTGTCAGGGAATGACTGTCCGGAAATGCCTGTTGCGCGGCATACTTGAACTGGAAATCGACGAGCGTGGACACGACGACCGAAAGCGCCAGAGTTCCGGCAAGATAGCGCAGGAAAGACGATCGCCGTAGAATCGCGAGGCGGGAAGTTCCGGTCCCCGCCTGCGTGAGAAAAGGGCGTACGGGTAATCGGCGATCGAGTACGTTCGTGATCAGCCGCGCAAGAATGAGAAACGCTGCAAGGGACCAGAGGAGGCCATCGATGCCGATTCTCCCAACGGCCCAGTTGGCAAAGCCACCACCCAGGACCCCGCCGAGGAGCCCGGCGCCCGAGAACATGGGCAGGATTGCCTGTGCGCGGCGCGAATCCCAGAGCTCGAGCGCGAGCAGCCAAAAATAGGACAGCAGCATCATGGCCTGGCTTCCGGCCCAGACGTAGAACACGCCGGCGACCAGGTGCTTGTGGAACGGATACAAGGCGGCGAACGCGAGACTGCAGGCGATCGCGATGAACTGCCCCAATGCCGTAGCGCCCGTGCGTGCCAGGCGGGCGGTGAGACGCGCATCGAGGGCGACGACCGCGATCGAGGCCAGGGCGACGCCCAGGTATCCCCAGGGCAGCGCCACGGCCCCGTACTCGGCGAGGAACATCGAGTCGCGCAGGACCTTCGCCACCGTGTAACCGGCGAAGAGCGTGCCGACGAGCAACGCCAGCAATCCGAACAGCACCCCTTCGCCGGGACCGAGATTGAGCGGTCGAAGGGGATTCCATGAAGCGCGTGCGGGAGGCATATGCAGACTCTAGACTGGTGTCATGCCGGCGTCGAGCGACTCCACGCCCGCTTCGAATCCCTGCGCGGGCGCCCGGGCGCTCGCGGCGGGACCGCCCGGCTTGCAACTTTCGCCTGTCTCGCGGGCATCGTCGGCGGCGCGTCGATCGCGCCGGCGCCGGCCTTCGCCGAACCGGCGTTCGGAGACTCCAACTGGGTCGCGCCTCAAGCCACCCTGGCCGCGGGGAATCCCGCCGATCCCGGCCCGCGCGTCGCCAAGCGCGACGACGAGCCGCTGGGCGAAACCATCCTGCGCACCCCGTTCCGCGTGGCGTTCCTGCCGCTTCGTCTCATCGCACGCGGCTCCGAGAAGCTCGCCGGGTTCGCCGGCAGTCGGGGCGGGCCATCCTCGAGCCGCCCGAAGCCGGGCTGGAAACTCGAGCCCGTGGTCAGCACGGACCCCGGCGGCGGGTTCCGCCTCACGCGGCGCCTCAGTGCAACGGGTGCCTCCAAGGTCTTTCTCACCACGCAGTACGCCTGGAACGACCGGCGCAAGGCAAAGCTGACCTATCGCAGCGGCGAAGACGACGCGTGGCGCGGCGTGCATGCCGAGGGGGCGTACTCGTTCCGCCCGAACACCACGTTCTACGGAATCGGGAACGAGAGCGACCGCGGGATGAAGTCCATCTGGCTCGACGAGGAGGCGAAGGTCGACGCTTCGGCACACTTCGGCCGACCCGTGCAGCACGAGCTGCGCCTGCTCGCAGGGTACTCGAGCATCAGCGCCCGGAGCGGATTCAACGCGGCGAGCGGCGTGGAGCGACTCGAAGAGAACTTCACGCCGGCGGAGGTGCCGTTCCTCCTGCGCGGCTCGCGCGTCTACTCGTTCGGCGTCGCAGCCGAAGTGGCAACGCTCGACAACGTGCGGACGCCGAGCCGCGGGGTGGCGGCGCGACTGGGCGCGCAGCAGTTCAAGGCCGCCGATACGAGCGACCTCGATTATCGGCGTTACCATCTCGAGGCGCGCGCCTACGTGCCGGTCTTCGCGGAGCGGCGAGTCCTGGCGCTACGAATCCTGCATGACTGGGTGGACCCGGCCTCCGGCTCGCCCGCGATTCCCTACTACCGCCTCCCCGAGAGCGCCGAAGCCCTGCGCTTCAATGGCTACTCCTCCCACCGGTTCGTTGATCGCCACCTCGTGCTTGCCCAGTTGGAATACCGCTGGTGGCTGAGCAACAAGATCTACGCCCTCGTCAACGCGAACCTGGGCGAAGTCGCCTCGACCGCTCGCCGCCTGCGCTACGCCGACCTGCACGAGGCCTATGGTCTCGGGCTGAGGTACGGCTACAGCGACCGTATCGCCGGGCGCGTGGATGCGGCGAAGGGCTCCGAGGGAGTCGTACTCAACCTCTCGATCGAAGAGACTTTCTGATGACACCCCTCCGCCTGAACGTAGTGCGATTCCTGGCGCTCCTGCTTCTCGTGTGGTCCTCCGGCGCCCATGCCGGGCCGAAGAAGCTGCCGCCCCAGCCGATCGATCCCAAGACCGCCACGGACCACGATGGCCAGCCGATCCCGGAGCCGGACTTCCGGGAGAAGAGCCTCTACGGTCACCAGCTTCGCGAGGCGATCGTGGAGCCGCTGTCCCAGTCGTTCGACGTACCGGACCGGATCCTCCACCTGCTCGGCAAGGGACCGCGCCACGAGGCGGTGAACGTGAACGCCTACGACGAGGTTGCGAATTCGACCTGGTTCACGAATCGAAATCACTTTCGCGCGATGGCCCCGGATTCCGTGCGGCTCGGATCGGCGCGGGCCGAAGTCATCCCCACGCCGCCGTTCACGATCAAGTCGCGCAAGCAGGGGGGCGTCAACCCCGGCTTCACGATCAAGGACAAGAACGGCAAGCGCTGGGTCGTCAAGCTCGATCGCCCCGGCTACCCGCAGCTGGGATCCGGCGCCGATGTGGTCGTGGACCGACTGTTCTGGGCAGCCGGGTACAACGTGTCGCACGACGTCGCCTGCACGTTCGGGCGCGATGAGCTGGTGATCGACGATGAGCTCAAGCAGGGCAAGGACAAGGCCCCGCCCTTCGGGGAGGCGGATCTCGACTCGCTTCTGCTGCGCGGCGACCGCGGCGCCGATGGGCGCTACTCAGGCCAGGCCAGTCTGTACCTCGAGGGCAAGCCGGTCGGCCCGATCGACATGCGGTTGCGCCGGCCCGACGATCCGAATGATCGCTTTCGCCACCGCAACCGGCGCGAACTCCGGGGACTCTATGTGCTCTGCTCGTGGGTCGGCAGTTGGGACACGAAGGACCACCAGTCGCTCGACACGTTCATCGAGAGCGTCGACTCGCTCGGCTTCGTGCGCCACCACCTGCTCGACTTCGGCGCTTCGATTGGCGCGGCGGCCGAGGGGCCCCGCCCCCCGGAGCGGGGCTACGAGTACACGATCGACGGCAAGTGGATGGCGTTCCGCCTGCTCACGCTCGGCTTCGTGAGCGAACCGTGGAGGCGGATTCCGCGCGAGGTCCCGATTCCGTCGCTCGGAAACTTCGAGTCGCAGGTGTGGCAACCGAACCAGTTCAAGTCGCTCCAGCCCCACGGCGCATTCCACGAGATGACCGCGGGCGACGCCTACTGGGGGGCGAAGCTGGTCGCCTCATTCAGCGACGCACAGATCGCCGCCGCGATCGACGCCGTCGGCTACGAGGATCCGCGCGTCAAGCCCGCGATGCTGCAGTTGCTGAAGGAGCGGCGCGACAAGATCATGCGTTACTGGTTTGCGAAGGTCGTACCTCTGGATTTCTTCGAAGTGAAGTCGGGGCAGTTGCGCTTCCGGGACCTCGCGGTCGATCGCGGCATCGCATCGCCTCGCGCCTACTCGATCCACGTGGAGGGCCCGGGCATCGCGCAGGAGCACCTCTCGGCATCCGAAACGGCACTGGACCTGGCGCAACTCGGACCGCGCGCGACGCGGGCCGAGCTCGAGTTCGAGATTGAGGGCTTGAACGCCAAATCCGTGATCGTCAACCTGCACAGGGAGGGTAACGCATGGACCATCGAGCGCATTCGGCACGGCTGAAGCTCGCCGGCATGGCGTGCGCGACGGCGATCGCACTGATCGGCTGCGCGCGCGCCGGCCGGCTCTCGTTCGTGGATCCGATCTCGCCGGTCGTGCCGCAGGACATCGCGGTGGCGCGCGACTCGGCGCGCGAGAAGGCCGGCGAGGGCGCCGAGACGGGCGGGGTGGCCGGGGAGGAAGGCGCAATCCGCCCGATTGCCCCGCTGCGCGCGATGTTCGCGGACACGCTCCTGGGCTTTCGCCCGAACACCGCGGATTCATCCCGGCGCTACCTGGGCCGGCTGCGCGGCGGCTTCGTCGCGGACACGCTCGACTTCATCCTCATGGGCGACAATCGGCCGGCCTACCGCACCACCCGGCTGCGACCCGAGCTGACGGCGATCAGGGGCATGCTCTCGCTCAATCCGGTCAAGTGGATTAAGGGCCTGGTCAACATCCCGCTGTTCCTGATCAAGGGGACGATTCCGGACTTCGCGATCTGGCGCGACATCCCGGCGCTGATTCGCCACTACCCCACCTACGGCCGCGAGAGCCAGGTCGTGAAGGCCGTGCTGGCGCGCGCGGACTCCCTCGAGACGACGGGGCACCAGCTCTCG
>JBDTYW010000181.1:0-5116 GCA_040005445.1 Candidatus Eiseniibacteriota bacterium | reverse complement strand
GCAGCGGCTCCAGCGCGAGTTGCGCATGCGCGAGCGCCTGGCGACGCTGGGCGAGCTCGCCGCCGGCGTGGCGCACGAGATCCGCAACCCGCTCGCCGGCATTTCATCCTCGGCCCAGGTGCTCCTGACGCGCTTCGAGCCGCGCGACGATCGCCAGAAATTCTGCCGCGTGATCATCGAGCAGGTGGACCGACTTGACCACATCATCACCAGTCTCCTCAAGTTCGCGCGGCCGCCGGAGCCGCGCCTCAAGCTGGCGCGCCTCGAGGAGATCGTCGAGCGCATCCTCACGCTCGAGGCGGAGCGTCTCGCCGACCTCAAAATCACGGTCGACCGTCGTCTGGCCCCGCGCATGCCCGCGCTCTACATCGATCCGGCGCTGATCGAACAGGTGCTGCTCAACCTCGTGGTCAACGCCGAGCACGCGATGGCGTCCGGCGGGACGCTCACGATCGAGCTCGGCGTCGCGAGCCGGCGCGAGCGTCCGGCGACGCGCTCGCCGGGCCGGCGCGAAGCCGATGCGCAGGCCCTCGGCGAGCGCCGCGCCGCGCCCGCGCCGGCCCTTGGCCCGGTCGCGCGCCGGGTGGCCCGCCTGCGCCTGATCGACACCGGCGTCGGGATCCCGCGCGAGATCGTGGACCGCCTGTTCGATCCGTTCTTCACCACCAAGGCCGGCGGCACCGGTCTCGGACTCTCGATTTCGCAATCCATCCTGCAGGAACACGGCGGCGTGATCTCGATCGCCAGCCGCGAGGGCCGCGGGACCACCGTGGTCGTCGAATTGCCCCTGGAGAAACGCAATGGCCAACGAAGACAAGACGCTGGGTAGCGGCGCGGGGACGATCCTCGTGGTCGAAGACGAGATCGCGCAGCGCGAGACGCTGTGCGCGTTTCTCGGCGAGGAATACACCATGCTCGAGGCGGCGAGCGGAGCGGAAGCCCTGACCCACGTGCGCGACCAGCCGGTCGACCTCGTGTTCCTCGATCTCAGGCTCGGCCGCGAGGACGGCCTCGAGATCCTGCGCAAGCTGCGCGAGGAGTCCCCGGGGCTTCCGGTGATCATGCTCACCGCCCACGGTACGCCGGAGCACGCGTTCACCGCCTACCGGCACGGCGCCGTGCACTTCATGTCGAAGCCCTATAAGCTCGATGAGCTCAAGGAGCGCGTGCGCTACGAGTTCGAGGCCGCCGAGCTGAGGCGCGAGAAGGCGAACCTCGAGGGCGTACGCTCGGATTTCGCCGGCCAGCCCCTGCTCGGCGAGAGCACCGAGCTCAAGCGCGTGTTGGCGCAGATCACGAAGATCGCGAAGCTCTCGACCTCGACCGTGCTGATCCGCGGCGAGACCGGCGCGGGCAAGGAACTGGTGGCGCAGCAGGTCCACTTGCAGAGCCCGCGGGGGCAGGGCCCGTTCGTCGAGCTCAACTGCTCGGCGGTGCCCGAGAACTTGCTCGAGTCCGAACTCTTCGGCTTCGAAAAGGGCGCGTTCACCGACGCCAAGCGCACCAAGAAGGGCGTGTTCGAGATGGCGGCGAACGGCACGCTGTTCCTCGACGAAATCGGGGAGATGTCGCTCGCGCTCCAGGCCAAGCTGCTCAAGGTGCTCGAGTCGAAGACATTCCGGCGCTTGGGCGGAACGGCGGACATCACGGTCGACACGCGGGTCGTGGCCGCGACCAATCGCGACCTCAAGAAGGAGGTCGAGAACGGACGCTTCCGCGAGGACCTCTACTTCCGCCTGCAGGTCATCCCGATCGAGGTGCCGCCGCTGCGCGCGCGCAAGAGCGACATCGCGCTCCTGATCCGGCACTTCCTCGAGCGCTTCGGGCGCGAGATCGGCAAGTTGCCTGCGCGCGTGCACCCGGAGGCCGAGCGCCTGCTCGCCGACTACGCGTGGCCGGGTAACGTCCGCGAGCTGCGCAACGTGATCGAGCGCATCGTGCTGCTCGAGAGCGACGAGGAGATCCGCCCCGAGCACCTGCCCTCCGAGATCGTGCGCCCGCCCTCGCTGGTCGCGGCGGGAGCCCCGGGCAGCGCTCAAGCCGCGCCGGCCGGCGCGCCCGGTGTCGCCGAGGTCTGGTTCACCCCGGGGGTCATCCTGCCGCTCGCCCAGGTCGAGATGCGCGCGATCCAGCACGCGCTCGGCTGCGAGAAAGGCAACAAGACGCGCGCCGCCCAGCTGCTCGGGATCTCGCGCCAGACGCTGCGCACCAAGCTCAAGGAACACGCGCTCGCCGACGATACGGACGAAGCGACCGAGTAACCTCGGGCTGCGCCGATTCTGTCCGCCGCGGCCAGCGAGCAGTCGGCGCCGCGATCCAGGGCGCCCTGCATTTCCGCGGGGCGTCCTTTCCCGTCCGGGATTTCCCCATGCATTCCGCCCGCCGGGCTGGGCCCCCTGCGTCCCGCGCGGGCGCCTAAGCGCTTGATTTGGCGCGCTCCCGGGGTGCTTTCGCGGTCCCGGCGGGGGCGCGGCAGGCGCGATTCCGGCGCCGCCCGGGCCCCGGCGCCCCGCCGCTGGCATGGAAGGTGCTCAAGACGCCCGCAGGGAAGCGGAACGCGGACGGAGAGCCCATGCCGAACATCCTGATCGTGGAAGACGACGCGGCAACCGCCTGGGCGCTCGAACAGAGCCTCTGCGACGAGGGCTATGCCGTCACCGTCGCCGATACGGCGGAGAAGGCTCTGGCCCACCTCAAGCGCCATGCGTTCGAACTCGTGATCACCGACCTGCGGCTGCCGCGCATGGGTGGGCTCGAGTTCGTCAAGCGCATCCAGGCCCGCAAGCAGCCCTCGAGCGTGATCGTCGTCACCGCGTACGGCAGCGAGGCCACGCTCCGGCAACTCGCCGACCAGGGCGTCCATGCCAGCTTCCCGAAACCGTTCCAGATGGATCGCCTGCGCAAGAGCGTCGAGTCCGCGCTCAGGGTGCGTGCCGCGTGACGGACTCGGGGCGCATCGATCGCAGGTGCGCGCTCGCGGGCGAGCTCGAGTCGCTGGACGACACCAGCCGGCTCGTGCTTGCGCTGCTGTACGTCGAGCGCCTGACCGTCGTGGAGACCGCGCAGGCGCTCGGTCTCGATGTCCCCCAGGTCGATCGCGCGGCGACCTCCGCGCGCGCCCGCCTGGCCGCCCGCGTGCACGACATGGATCGTCGCGCCGCCTAGGGGAAGGAACCCCGCCCGGGCCCTGCGCCCGGCCACGCCTCTGGAGGGAGCCATGAACAAGCCGAATGCCCGCAGCCTCGCCGTGCCGAAGCCCGATCTCTCACGCCGTCTGTCGCAGGTCCGCCGCATGGTCGAGCGCGTCGAGGCCGAGCGCACCCGGCTCGAGACCGCCGGTCTCGGGCGGCTTGCGCAGGAGAAGGCGCAGGAGAAGCGCTACTGGCAGTTCGTGCAGGCCGTGCTCGAACTGCGGCCCACGATGGGGCAGAACGTGCACCGCCACACCATGCACTAGCCGGACCGCGGGGCGATCCTCTTCGGGCCCGGGGGCGACGCTCCCGGGCCCGATCATTTTCTTGCCGGGTGGCCGGTCCGGACGCAAATCCATGTTCAGTCCGGAGCCGTAGCCGCCGACAAGGGAGGCATCGAGCCCTCCACGAAACTCGAAGCACCGCCTCTAATGCGTTGACCCATAGCAGGTTGACTTTATGGCTCCGGAACCCACCGGGGCGGTGGGCCGTGGCACGAGCCTTGCGAATTGCCTGTGCGACGGCTCATTGCGGGCCGCTCGCATCCGGGAGATTGCATTCATGTCCGAGCTCAGGCTCGTTCCGCCCACAACTCCGAAGGGACGCACCAGCGCCCCGAAGAGCGCCCCGCGTCGCGAATCGCGCGAACACTTTGCGCGCCTCGCGCGTCCGGCCGTGCGCACCCTCGCGGTCGCCAGCGGCAAGGGGGGCGTGGGCAAGAGCACGGTCGCGGCGAATCTCGCGGTCGCGCTCGCCGGTCTCGGCGCGCGCGTCGTGCTGTTCGACGGGGATCTCGCCCAGGCGAATCTCGATCTCCTGCTGGGCGTGTCCTCGCGCTGGGATCTCGGACACGTGCTGCGCGGCGAGAAGACGCTCGAGCAGATCGTGGTCGAGGGGCCGGCCGGCGTGCGGCTGGTTCCTGCCGCGTCGGGCGATCGCGATCTCGCGGACCTTGACGACTTCCGGCGCGAGGGTCTCTATCGCGAACTCTCCCGGCTCGCGCTCGACGCCGACCTCGTGCTGCTCGACACCGCCTCGGGGGCGTCGCGCCTGACCTCGCAGTTCGCGCGCGCCGCCACCGAGCTCGTGATCGTGACCACGCCCGAGCCCACGTCGTACTCGGACGCCTACGGCCTGATCAAGGTGCTCGCCGCCCAGGGGCTCGGGGTCACGCCGTCGGTGCTGGTCAATCGCGCGGCCTCGGTCGAGGAGGCCGAGGAGGTCGCCCACGACCTGGCGTCGCTCACGCGCCGATTCCTGAATTTCAATGTCGACAGTCTCGGCGCCATTCCCGACGACCCCGCGGTCGGGCTGGCGATCCGTCGACGCGAACCCGTGGCCTGCGCGTTCCCCAAGAGCCCGGCCGCGGTCGCATTCCGTATCCTCGCCCAGAGGCTGTGGGCGGGTCCCGAGGATCCCACGTCGAGCGCCTGGCCCGAGCGGGTCCGGGGCCGTTTGTCCGCCTAGGAGAATCGCGATGCCCAGCCTCCGTTCGACGTCGACCAAGACCGCGCGCCGCGTGCCCCGTCTCAAGCTCGTGCCTGCGCGCAAGAGCAAGCCATTCGCGGCGCCCGCCCGCAAGGCGAAGCCGGTGAGGCGCGCGGCCGTCGCCGTCAAGCCGGCGGGCAAGGTGAAGCCCGCGCTCACGCGCAAGCCCGCGGCGAAGCCGGCGAAGTCCCGGCCCGCGCCGCTCGCGCTCGTGCCCCCGCGGGCGCGGCCGGGATCGCCCGCCGTGCCCGCGAAGGGCGCCGTGCCGGTCTCGCCCTCGGCGCCGGTCGAGCGCGTCCCGCGCGAGCAGCTGCTGGCGCGCTACACGCCGCTCATCAAGTACGTCGTCGAGCGCCTGGCGGTCGGCCTGCCCAAGAACGTGGACCACGAGGACCTGATGTCGGCCGGCATGCTCGGCCTGCTCGACGCCTACGACA
>JBDTYW010000180.1:0-5138 GCA_040005445.1 Candidatus Eiseniibacteriota bacterium | reverse complement strand
CCTCGCGCGCGAGGAGGCCGACGCCGCGACGCTCGACGCGGTCGCACACGAGCTCGACCTGCTCGAGCCCAAGGTGCACGACCTCGAGCTCGAGAGCCTGCTCGCGGGCGACAACGATCATCTCGGCGCGGTGGTTACGATCCACCCGGGTGCGGGCGGCACCGAGTCCCAGGACTGGGCGGAGATGCTGCTCCGCATGTACACCCGGTTCTGCGAGCGCAAGGGCTGGTCGTACACCGTGCTCGACCTGCAGGCCGGCGAGGAAGCGGGCATCAAGGACGCCACGATCGAGGTCAACACCGAGTACGGGTACGGCTTCCTGAAGGCCGAGTCCGGCGTGCACCGACTCGTGCGCATCTCGCCGTTCGACGCGGCAAAGCGCCGGCACACCTCGTTCACGTCGGTGTTCGTGTTCCCGCAGATCGACGACACCATCACGGTGGACCTGAAGGACGACGACCTGCGCGTCGACACGTTTCGCGCCTCGGGCGCCGGCGGGCAGCACGTCAACAAGACCGAGTCGGCGGTCCGCATCACCCACCTGCCGACCGGGATCGTCGTGCAGTCGCAGGCCGAGCGCAGCCAGCACAAGAATCGCGAGTTCGCGATGAAGATGCTCAAGTCGCGCGTCTACGTGCACCTGCAGGCGCTCGAGAAGGCGCGCCTCGCCGGCATGACCGAGCCCAAAAAGGACATCGACTTCGGCAGCCAGATTCGTTCCTACGTCCTGCAGCCGTACACCATGGTCAAGGACACCCGCACCGGCGCCGAGTCGTCGGACGTCGATCGCGTGCTCGACGGCGATCTCGACCTGTTCATCGACGCCTACTTGCGTCACAAGGAGTGAGCCCCACATGAATACCGCCATCTTCCGCGAGTACGACGTGCGCGGCCTGCACGAGACCGACCTCACCACGCCGGTGATCACCGATCTCGGCCGCGCATTCGGCACCATGGTCCGTCGCCAGGGCCTCAAGACGGTCGCGCTCGGGCGCGACTTCCGCCCCAGCTCGCCCCGACTCGCGACGGCGCTCGAGGCGGGCATCCTCGAGACCGGCTGCGACATCCTGCGCGTCGGCGTGGTGCCGACGCCCGGCCTGTACTGGTCGATCGTCCACCTCGGGACCGATGCCGGCGTTCAGGTCACGGGTTCACACAATCCGAGCGAGTACAACGGCTTCAAGATGAACCTCGGGCTGGCGTCGATCCACGGCGAGCAGATCCAGGTGCTGCGCCGCATGATCGAGCAGCGCGACTTCGACCTCGTGGAGCGCGACGGCGAGCGTGGCGAGGCACGCGACGTCCCGACCGAGGGCGCGTACATGGACATGCTGGTGTCGAAGGTCAAGCCCAAGCGCAAGCTCAAGGTCGTGCTCGACGCGGGCAACGGCTGCGCCGGCCCGGTCGCGCCCGACGTCTTCCGGCGGGTGGGTTGTGAGGTGGTCGAGTTGTTCACCGAGCCCGACGGCTCGTATCCGAACCACCAGCCCGACCCGACGGTCGAGGCGAACATGCAGGACCTGATCCAGAAGGTGAAGGAGACGGGCGCCGATTTCGGCATCGGGTACGACGGCGACGCCGATCGCGTGGGCGCGGTCGACGAGCGCGGCCGCATCGTCTGGGGCGATCAGATCCTCGCGCTGCTGTCGCGCGAGGTGCTCGCGAAGTACGCGGGCGCGCCGATCGTGTTCGACGTCAAGTGTTCGCAGGGCCTCGAGGAGGACATCCTGGCCCATGGCGGCAAGCCGATCATGGCGCGCACCGGGCACTCGGTGATGAAGGCGCGCATGAAGGAGGAGAAGGCGCCGCTCGCCGGGGAGCTCTCCGGCCACATCTTCTACCAGGACGAGTTCTTCGGCTTCGACGACGCGATCTACGTTTCGTTGCGGCTGCTCCGCATCGTGGCGGACTCGGGCAAGTCGCTTGGCGAACTGCTCGACACCGTGCCGCAGTACGTCGCCACCGCCGAGATCCGTCTCGAGACCACGGACGAGGAGAAGTTCGCGATCGTGGACCGCGTGAAGGAGCACTTCGCGAAGGATCACGCGGTGATCGCGATCGACGGCGCGCGCATCCAGTTCGGCGACGGCTGGGGCCTCGTGCGCGCCTCGAACACGCAGCCGGTGCTGGTGGTGCGCTTCGAGGCGAAGACCAAGGAGCGCCTGGCGGCGATCCAGGGCGAGGTCATGTCGATCCTCGAGGCCGAGGGCGTGCGCGCATGAAGCCCGTGCAGGACGTCGCGCTCTACGACGGCCTGTTCGAGCGCTGGATGGGCAAGCTCGAAGCCGACCTGCCCATGATCCTGGAGATCGCCCGGCTCACCGGCGGTCCGATCCTCGAACTCGGGGTCGGCGCCGGGCGCGTCGCGCTGCGGCTCGCGCGCGAGGGCCATGCCGTCACCGGCGTGGACAATGCAGCGGCCCTGCTCGCCGCGGCGGCGGCGCGCCTGGCCGGCGAAGGCAGGGCGGTGCGCGGGCGCGTCACCCTGGTACGCGGCGATCTCAGGCGGCTGCGCCTGCCGGCCCGGCCGCGCTACCGGCTCGCGCTGTTGCCGTTCAACACGCTGATGCACTTCGAGTCGCTCGCCGACCAGGACAAGGTGATCGCGGGCGCGGCGCGGGCGCTCGGCCCGGGCGGACACCTCTGGATCTCGCTCTTCCATGCCGATCCCACGCGGCCTGCCGGGGTCGTCCGCGCCGAGCCCTCGCCGCTCGAGGGCGAGGCGCCGGGGCTGCCGGGCTCGCGCACCGAGGCGTTCTTCCAGCAGCGCTTCGACCGGGCGGAGCAGGTCACGACCGCGCGTTACTGGCTCGACACGGTGGCGCCCGATGGCGTGGTGCGCCGGGAGAGCCTCGAGTTGCGCCTGCGCTGGTTCCACCGCTTCGAGCTCGAGCGCCTGCTGCTCGCGCATGGCCTGCACCCGGTGGCGACGTTCGGGGACTTCGACGGCTCGGAGTTCGTCGACGGCTGCCCGCAACTGATCGTGCTCGCGCGCAAGGGGCGTCCGCCCGCGGGCGCCGGGCGCAACGGCGCCTAGGGATCCGGCCTGGCGATCCTCCCGCGCACTTTCTACGCGCGACCGGCGCCCGAGGTCGCGCCCGACCTGCTCGGCTGCATCCTGTCGTGGCGGGGGCCGCGCGGCGTGCTGGCGGGCCGCATCGTCGAGGTCGAGGCCTACCTCGGCCCCGACGACCCCGCGAGCCACGCGTTCCGCGGCCCGACCGCGCGCAACCGCTCGATGTTCGGTCCACCCGGGCACGCCTACGTCTACTTCACGTACGGCATGCACCACTGCGTGAACGTCGTGGCGGGGGATGTGGGCGTGCCGCACGCCGTGCTGCTACGGGCGGTCATGCCCACGCGTGGCCTGGCGCTCTGGCGCGCCGCGCGGCCCGACCTCGCGCTCGAGCGCATCGCCTCGGGGCCGGGGCGGCTCTGCCGCGCGCTCGGGCTCGATCGTTCGCACGACGGGCTCGACCTGAGCGGGTCGGCGCTCAGGTTGCACGCTCCCGGCCCGGGTTTTCGGCCGGGCGTGATTCGCCGGGGGCCGCGCATCGGCATCCGGGCCGCGCGCACGGCCCCGTTCCGGTTCTGGCTGGCCGGCGAGCCCGCGGTGTCGGGACCGGGCCCCCGGCGGGCTCGGATGCGGGGTTGACACGGGGGGGAGACGCCCCTAGCATCCGGCACGGTGCGCCCAGCGCGCGCCGACCGCGGCGTCTCCGGGCCTCCCCCGGCGCGACGCGTTTTTTGTTGGCCGATCCCCACGCGGAAAGAGGAGTTCCGAATGTACCGAGGCATCGCCGCCCGTTCGCTCGTCATCGCCCTGGCCGTGTCGGTAAGCGCTGCGCTCGCCGTTCCGGCCCACGCGCAGTACCTCGCGCCGGCGACCGATCGTCCGGGCTCCGACCAGCGGCCCACCCAGCCCAGCCTGCGCCTGGCTTCGCTCGGCGGGCTCTCGCTTGCGATCGCGGATGAGAACAACGAGATCAACCTTTGGGACTTCGCCCACTCGTCGCTCGGCTTGCTGGGGGATCGCGACTCGACCTCGATGGACGTCTACCTCGACCGGGGCGGCCTCACCGACCAACACACCGTCGGCACGCTCGATCGCGAGCTGGCGCGCAATCGTCGGGGGCTGCTCGGCTTCCAGGCGGTCGGCCGGACGCCCGGCCGGTTCGCCGTCGGCGTCGACGTCGGCTACCTCACGACCAATCTCCGCGTCCCGGCCCAGGACGGCCTCTACCTCGAGCGCAACATCACCACTCCGGTCGCGATTCCGACGCTCAACGGCCGCTTCGGGGGCGGCGCGTGGGGATGGGGCGCGCACCTGACGCTCGGCGCCCGCGCGTCCACCGACGACCTGCGCTTCGAGTCGCTCAAGAACGGCAGAGTCGAACTCGCCCGCGGCGACCTCGTCGCGACGCCGAACCCGTTCGTGGTCGACCACGGGAAGACGCGCGTGGGCGGCTTCGGCATCGGACTGGGCTGGTCGGGGATCAAGGGGCTCGAGACGGCGATCAACTGGGACCGCATTTCCGATCGCGTGCGCACGTCGAACACCAATGCGCACCGCGTGTTCGAGACCGAGGAGCCGCAGGCTTCGAACGAGATCTCGTTCGCCGCGATCGCGCATCCGGGTTGGGCGACGGTCGGCGCGCAGGTCGGCTCGAGCCGGTTCGACTCCAAGGAAGAGTACCGCTTCAGCCTGTCCGGCGGACTGAACGGCCCGCCCACGGTGGCGCGCGGCGACGTGCTCTACCGCGCGTTCCGCCAGAAGTGGATGCGCACCCGCGTCGCGCTCGAGCCGCCCGGGTTCCGCGCCCTGACGCTGGCGGGGGACTTCGCCGTGCGCTACGACAAGGACCTGGCTGATCCCTCGACCGCGCCCGGCAACTACAACGACTTCCAGCAGTCGATCGCGGGGGACACGCTGGGGATCGCTCAGCCGGTCCTCGCGTCGAAGGCGGAGTTGCGTCACTGGAGCGGCGGTGTCGGCGTGGGCTACCGCCTCAGCGCTCGCACGCGGGTCGGGATCGAGGGCCACGTCTATCAGAACACGCGGGACGGCGCCGCGCTGCACGTGCGCCAGCGCATCAAGGATCTCCGGGGCGGGCTCGAGTTCGCGGTCACCCCGGCGT
>JBDTYW010000179.1:0-5144 GCA_040005445.1 Candidatus Eiseniibacteriota bacterium | reverse complement strand
GCCCGAAGTCGGGCGCCCCCGGCCGCGTCGCCGGGCTGGTGTACGAGAATCGAACCCGGCGCCCGATCGCGGGCGTGATCGTGCGCATGGTCTCGACCGAGCCCGAGTACGAGGTCGAGCGCATTGACGCGCGCACGGACTCCGCGGGCTACTACGAATTCGCGCGCGTCGAGCCGGGAAGCTGGCGCCTCGGCATCGTCTCGGACCGGTTGCCCGCGCGCTACGCGCCGCCGCGTTCCTCGCGCCTGGTGACCGTGAGCAAGCGCGATTCGATCGCCGTCCCCGCGTTCGAGCTGAGGCCCACGGCGTGCGTCCGCGGGCACGCGGCGTGGTCCGACGGCTACGTGCTCGACGAGGCGGCGGTGACGATCGCCCCCTACGACTCGACCCAGTTCTCGGCCACGGCGCGCATGGACGGCCTCGGCGACTTTCATGCGTGCAACGCGCCCGAGGACTCGGTCATGGTGTGGATGCACCTGCGCGACGGCCGGTCGTACGGCCGCTCGGTTCGCCTGGACAACGGCGCCGAGCGGAGAGTCGAGTTCAAGCCCGATCCGCTCGAACGCATGGAGGGCTGCCTGTTGCGCGTGCTCCCGGTGCTCAACGACGGCACGCCCGTGCCGAGAGCGCAGGTCACGATGGTCGGCCGCCGCTTCGAGCAGGGCGACCGCCCGGCGCTCGTGTTCGTGCGCGAGCAGGTCGCCGACGCCGACGGGGTCGCCGAGTTCCACGTCCCGTTCGGGGTCTTCGAGATCCTGGTCGCCAACCCGCGCGAGGGCCAGACCGGCCGCGTGGAGCGCATGGTCGTGGACGCGGACCAGGTGGGGGCGCAGCCGCTGCGCATCGAGCTCCACGGCACGACGACGGTGGCCGAGCGCGCGCGCATGCGCTCCGAGCTGCTCGACCGCGCGGAGACCTACCTCTACGTCTGGGCCCAGTAGTCGAGGCCCCGCGGAGCCCCTGATCTTGGTATGGTCGTCGTCCTTTGCTCATGTCACGAACCGGATCGGAGCCCCATGAAAGCCCCATCCCGCCGTACTGCCCTGCTCCTGCTGTTCGGCGTCCTGCTCTTCGCCCCCCGTTCGGCGCCTGCCGCGAACCTGGTCCCGAATCCGGGATTCGAGAGCTACGCGAGTTGTCCGACGGGATTCAGCCAGTTGTTCCAGGCAACGCCCTGGTTCGACGCGAACACCGGGACGTGCGACGCCTACAACGCGTGTTCCCCGGGAGGCTTCCCCTCGGTCAACGTTCCGGCGAACACGTTCGGCTTCCAGGCAGCGCATGGCGGCGTGGGCTACGGCGGCCTGCTGGTCCGCAATTTCAATGACTACCATGAGTACCTCGAGGCGCCCCTGACCTCGCCCCTGGTCGCGGCCTCGTCTTACGCGGTGGAGTTCTGGGTCTCGCTCAGCGACACGAGCAACGGAGCGGTCGACCGCCTCGGCGCCTACCTGTCGACCGGCCCGGTCAATTTCGGCGCGAACACGACGCTCGTGCTGACGCCGCAGGTCGAGAGCCCCGGCGGCACCTATCTCGACGACACGAACAACTGGATGCTGGTTACCGGCACGTACGTCGCGGCGGGCGGCGAGGACCACATCGTGATCGGGAACTTCCACGACGACGCGAATACGTCGGTCGAGCCCATGCCTGGCGGATACCCGGGGATCAATTACTACGTCGACGATGTGCGCGTCGAGTTGCAGCCGGGGAACGTGGACCAGGCGTGCTGTATGCCCGATGGCTCCTGCATGCTGACCACCGCGGGCGAGTGCCTCGCGCTGGGCGGCTCGCCGGGCGGCGCAGGCACGACCTGCACGCCGAGCCCCTGCGGCGTGACCCCGGCGCGCCGCTCGAGCTGGGGATCGGTGAAGTCGCACTACCGCTAGGGCAGGCGCGGCCGGGCCGGTCGCACCTCCGCCCCGGGAGCGCCCTGAATTACAACAGGCCGAGGAGATCCTTCTCCCCGGCCCGTTGGCGACCTCCATTTCGCACCCGCGGTTGCGGGGCGCATCCCTGCGGTACGACCGCTGCCTCGATCCGCCCGCGTCAGCCGGCGCGCGCGATCACGAGCATCCGGTCGTAGCTCCGCAGCCGTTGCACTTGAGGCACGTGCCATTGCGCACGAGCCGGAACTGCTGGCACGACGGGCAGGGATCGCCTTCGTAGCCCATCGTTCGCGCCTCGATCGCCTTCGCTCGCCGGGAGCGAACCTCGTCGTAGGCCGCCCGCGGCGAGGAACTTGCCCCGGACGCCGTGAGGACGCCGACCGCCAGGCTCGACGCGGAGGGTTGAAGTACAGGGCCGGTCGGCAGCACGGCCTCCATCACGGTGGAACCGATTGCCGGTCCGGGCGACGCGGCCGGGACCCCGGGGCCGCTGCCTGATGCGTGTCCGTTGCCGTGGCCGTTGCCGCTTCCCTGGCCGTTCGCGTGCCCGTTCGTGGGCCCGCCCGCACCCGCCACCGTGGGGACATCCCCGCTTTCGCGCCGGCCCGGGACCTCCGTGGGCCTTCGGTCGAGCGGCACGGTGGCGCCCTCTTCCTCTGGATCCTGCTCGGCGACGTCGTCGCGGTCGAGCCCCATGACGTCGAGTGGGAGACGCCGCTCGCGCCGGGCGCCGGTCGAAGCCCGCGGATTCGCCGGGTGGCTCGAAGGACCGGCGGTCGAGCGCAGGTCCTCCTGGTGCACCTGCGCGAGATCGTCGCGCTCGAGGTAGGTGACCGCGAGCTCGCGGAAGATGTAGTCGATGACCGACGTCGACATCTTGATTCGGTGATTGCCCTGCACGATACCGTTGGGCTCGAAGCGCGTGAACACGAACGCGTCGACGAACTCGTCCAGCGGCACGCCGTGCTGCAGCCCGAGTGAGATCGCGATCGCGAAGCAGTTCATCAGGCTGCGGAACGCGGCGCCTTCCTTGTGCATGTCGAGGAAGATCTCGCCGAGCGTGCCGTCGTCGTACTCGCCGGTGCGGATGAAGATCTTGTGCTCGCCGACGATCGACTTCTGCGTGTAGCCCGAGCGGCGATTCGGCAACCGGCGACGCTTCGCTTGCCAGTGGTGCACGATGCGCTCGGTGATCTTCTCGGCCAGGACGACCGGGTCGCCGCCGCGCGCGGCCGCCTGTACGGCCTCGAGCGAGCCGACGGCGGGCTCCTCGCCCACGGCCTCGTCGTCGTCGCCGGCGAGCGCATTGAGTGGCTGCGACAGCTTCGAGCCGTCGCGATAGAGCGCCACCGCCTTGACCATGAGCTTCCAGGATTCGCGGTAACAGGTCTGCACGTCGGCCAGCGTGGCGTCGTGCGGCATGTTGATCGTCTTCGAGATCGCGCCCGAGATGAACGGCTGGGTCGACCCGAGCATGCGCACGTGCGCGCCGTACGGGATGTAGCGCACGCCCTTCTTGCCGCAGCGGTTCGCGCAGTCGAACACCGGCAGGTGCCGATCCTCGAGGCCGGGCGCCCCCTCGACCGTCATCGTGCCGCAGACATGGTCATTCGCGGCCGCGATCTCCTCGGGGACGAAACCGATCTCCTTGAGCAGGTTGAAATTCCACGCGCTCATCGCGAGCTCGCTCACGCCCAGCGCGTCGCGCACGAACTCCTTGCCGAGCACGTAGGGATTGAACGCCATCTTGAGGTCGAACGCGGCGGAGAGCTGCCCCTCGATCTTGCGCAGCGCCTCGGGCGTGAAGCCCTTCGAGGTGAGTGACTCATGGTTGATCGCCGGCGCGCCGGCGAGCGTGCCGTGCCCGACGACGTACTTGACGATCGTGTCGATCGCGCGCGGGTCGTAGCCGAGATGGGTGAGCGCGATCTCGATGCTCTGATTCGCGATCTTGAAGTACCCGCCGCCGGCGAGCTTCTTGAACTTGACGAGCGCGAAGTCGGGCTCGATGCCGGTGGTGTCGCAATCCATCACCAGGCCGATCGTCCCCGTGGGCGCGATCACCGAGACCTGCGCGTTCCTGTAGCCGTGGACCTCGCCGAGACGGAGCGCGCGGTCCCACGCCACGCGCGCGGCGGCGAGCAGGTCCGGCGGACAGTGGCCCGGGTCGATTCCCTGCGGCGTAATCGTCAGGCGCTCGTACTCGCCCTTCGGCGCGTCGTACGAGGCGCGCCGGTGATTGCGGATCACGCGCAGCATGTCCTCGCGATTCTTCGCGAAGCCGGGGAACGGACCGAGTTCGCTCGCCATCTCGGCCGAGACCGCATAGGACTCGCCGGTCAGGATCGCCGTCAACGAGCCCGCGATCGCCAGCGCTTCCGGCGAGTCGTAGGGCAGGCCCTGGCGCATGAGCAGCGTGCCGAGGTTCGCATAGCCGAGACCGAGCGTGCGGAAGTCGTACGAACCGCGCGCGATCGCCTCGGACGGGTACGACGCCATGCCGACCGAGATCTCGAGCGTGATCGTCCACAGGCGCACCGCATGGCGATAGCTCTCGACGTCGAACGTCCCGTCCGCGCGCTGGAACTTCACGAGGTTGATCGACGCCAGGTTGCAGGCGGTGTCGTCGAGGAACACGTACTCGCTGCAGGGATTCGTGGCGTTGATCCGCCCGTCCTGCGGGCAGGTGTGCCACTCGTTGATCGTGGTGTCGTACTGCAGGCCGGGATCCGCGCACGCCCAGGCGGCGTAGGAGATCTTGTCCCACAGCGCGCGCGCCGGGACCTTGCGGGCGACCTTGCCGTCGGTACGCCGGATCAGCGACCAGTCGGCGTCCGCGTCGAGCGCGTCGAAGAATTCGTTCGGGATGCGCACCGAGTTGTTCGAGTTCTGCCCGCTCACCGTGCCGTAGGCGGCGCCGTCCCAGTCCGTCGTGTACTCGTGGAAATCGAGCTCGACGACACCCTGGGCGGCGAGCTGGAGCACGCGCTGGATGTAGGCCTCGGGCACGTAGGCCGCGCGCGCCGCGCGGATCGCGTTCTTGAGCGCCGGGTTCTTCGCCGGGTCGATCACCAGCTCGGCGTCGGGGTCGACGATCCCGAACGCCGGGCTGCCCGCGGTGTGGCCGTTGCGCACCTGGCAGGCCTCGATCACCGCCGTCAGCCGGCGGTGGCACATGCGCGAGCCCGCGACCAGCGCGGCGACCTTCTGCTCCTCGACCACCTTCCAGTCGATGAACTGCTCGATGTCGGGGTG
>JBDTYW010000178.1:0-5145 GCA_040005445.1 Candidatus Eiseniibacteriota bacterium | reverse complement strand
CCTATTTGTAGAAGAGCTTGAGCACGAAGTAGGTGAGCGCGGCCACCAGCGCGGCCATCGGGATCGTGAGCACCCACGCCCAGACGATGCGCCCGGCCACGCCCCACTTCACGGCGGACAGCCGCCGGGTCGAACCCACGCCCATGATCGCGCCCGTAATCGTGTGGGTGGTCGAAACCGGGATTCCGGTCAGCGTCGCGCCGAACAGCATCAGCGCCCCCGCGGTCTCCGCGCAGAACCCCCCGACCGGCTGCAGCTTCGTCAGCTTCATCCCCATCGTCTTCACGATCCGCCATCCGCCCGTCATGGTCCCCAGCGCGATCGCCGCGTGGCTGATGAGCACGACCCAGAGCGGCACGTGGAACTCGCCGGTGAGGTTCCCCGTGGCGTAGAGCAGCGCCGTGATGATGCCCATCGTCTTCTGCGCGTCGTTGCCGCCGTGCCCCAGGCTGAAGGCCGCCGCCGAAAGCAGTTGCAGGCGGCGGAACAGCTTGTCCACCCGGCGCGGGGTCGAATGCTGGAACAGGTGATAAATCGCGAGCATGAACACGAAACCGAGGCCCATGCCGACGAGCGGCGAGATCACGATGAACTGGACGATCTTGACAATTCCCGGAACCAGCACCGCCCCGGGGCCGGCCGCGACGATCGCGGCGCCGACGAATCCGCCGATCAGGGCATGCGACGAGGACGTGGGAAGACCGAGCCACCAGGTGATCAGGTTCCAGACGATCGCGCCCACGACCGAGGCCAGGATGATGTGCGGGGTGACGATGGCGGGGTCGATCACGCCCTTGCCGATGGTCTTCGCGACGTGGGTCCCCAATACGGCGAACGCGGCGAAATTGAAGAATGCCGCCCAGAGCACCGCAATCTTGGGGGAGAGCACCCGGGTGCTCACCACTGTGGCGATCGAGTTCGCGGCGTCGTGGAAGCCGTTGATGAAGTCGAACGCCAGCGCGAGCACGATGATCACCAGGACTTCGATCGAGTACGGCATGGATCAGCTGTTCTTGATCACGATCGACTCGATCGTGTTCGCGACATCCTCGCACTGGTCGGCGCCGTTCTCCAGCCGCCCGTAGATCTCCTTCCAGCGCAAGACGTCCATCACGTCGTGCCCGCCGCTGAACAGGTCGGCCACCACCTGGCGCGAGATCAGATCCGCCTCGTTTTCCAGCCGGTTGA
The DNA here is from genome assembly GCA_040005445.1 of Candidatus Eiseniibacteriota bacterium. GTDB lineage: Bacteria > Eisenbacteria > RBG-16-71-46 > RBG-16-71-46 > DASYSL01 > JANPEF01. The sequence continues at coordinate 3,957 of JBDTYW010000178.1, read as the reverse complement.
TCTCGATCGTGAACGCCATCAGGTTCTTGAAGTCCTTCAGCCGCCCGACCGCCTGCTCGATCTGCACGCCGCACTTGAGGAGGATCACCCCGAGCTGCACGGCCTCGGGCGTCGTCGCGCGGATGTTGAACATGACGAGGCGCGATCCGATCGCCTCGACCGAGTCGAGAACGTCGTCCAGCCCGGAGGCCAGGGCATGGATGTCCTCGCGCTCGAGCGGCGTGATGAACGTCTTGTTAAGGCGCTCGAAGATCTCGTGCGTGACGAGGTCGCCGCGATGCTCGACTTCCTTGAGGCGCTTGGCACGATCCTCGAGGTTGTCGAAGTCGCGCAGCATCTCATGGAGCATCTCGCAGCCTTCACGCACGAGGGCGCCCTGCTGGGAGAACAGCGCGAAGAAGTCCTCGTCGCGCGGGAACAGGCGGAAGTTCACGGGAGTCCTCGTTCGAAAGGTGTGTGAAGGGGCCGCGCGCGCGCCCTGAGTCCACGGCGTGGCGCCAAAGACTTGTACCACACGGTACGCGCCCCGGCCAACCGGCGCGCTCGCGGCCGAACCGCGTCCGAAATGTCTGCGAGATTCCCGCCATTCCGTGGTTTCAGGCGGGTTACTCTCCCTCGCCATGGACGACCTGACTCCCGCGGCTCTCACCAGCCTGCTCCTCGCTTCCGCATGGATCTCGGCGCGGATCGCCGTGGCCGCGGGCTTCGTGATCTGGATCGCCGGGGCGACGATCGCCCGTCGCGCGAGACGCCCCTCCCCGCCTGTCGTTCATGCGCTGCCGGGGGCCGGCGCCCGCGCGCTCGCTCAGTTCGCCGCGCTGCTCGCCGGCGGCGCGCTCGCCGCGCTCACGCGAGACGAGGCCGCGCGCTGGCTTCCGGCATGGGGCCAGGGCGCGGTGTGCGCCGCCGCGGCCCTGTGCGCCCTGCTCGGCGGCATGCTCGGCGCCTGGGCCGCGCGCACGCTCGGCGCGGCGCTCGTCCTGCCTGCCGAGGTGCGCGCCGGCGATCCGCTGGTGACGACCGGACCATTCGCGATCGTCCGTCACCCGTTCTATCTCTCGCTCGCGCTCTGGGCCGCCGGCGCCGGGCTCGCGCTCGGAAGCTTGAGCGGCACGCTCGGCCTGTTCGTGGCCGTGCTCGCGACCTCGGCATCCCGCGCACGGCTCGAGGACACCGTACTCGCCCGCGCCCACCCCGCGGCGTTCGCGGATTATGCCCGGCGCGTGCGGGCGTTTTTCCCCCGGATCTAGCTCGATCGTTCGGTTCTCAGCGCGCCCGCGCGATGCTGCTCCGCCCACGAGCGCGCAGCGCAGGACGGCCTCGACCCGGGCGATGCCCTCCCGCGAGGAGAGCGGCAGTGTTGGCGGCGGGCAGGGGGGCGTCGAGGGGCGAGCGTCCAGGGCGCGACCACACCCGTCGCGATTTCGACGATTCCCGCAGGCGAAGACCCTGCGCGCGAGCCTGCGCGCCCGATGCCGCGCGAGCGACCCGCGGCACGGACATTGCGAGAGCCGCGCCAACGGGCCGCGGCGCTCCTTCCGCCCACCTCGCGCTGCGAGGTCCTCGCCCCCCGACACGGCAACCCCCGATCCCGCCTGCCGGCGTCGTGGCCCGTTCCGCCTGGCCCCAAGCCTTGACCCCGGAGCGCCGGTCTGCAAGCTTTCGGAGGCAGCCTTGCCGTGACCACCCGGGTTCCCGCCCCCGGGTAAGCCGTCCCACGCCAACGAAGGAACGAACATGAGACGACTTGCACTCCTGATGATCTTGCTTTCCTGCGCGGTGTTCGCGCGCACGGCGAGCGCCGGCGCCTACGGACAACTAATCCCGGCCAGCCCGCTAATGGGGGGGAACAACCTCTTCGGTGTCTATCTGCTCCTCGGCGACCAGGTGGACCACGCCGGCGTGCTGGGGCAAGTGCGCTTCACCAGCTCGCCCAAGCTCGACTGGGGCCTCCAGCTCGGATTCTCGGACGGGGGAAGCGGGGCTGTGTTGTTGGGCGGCGACCTGCGGCCCATCCTGCACCGCGCGAACGACAATTTCCCGCTCGACCTGGCCTTCGACGCCGGACTCGGCCTGACCATCGGCGACAACGTCACGATCGTCCAGATGGTCCCCGCCATCGAAGGCAGCCACCGCTTCGCGCTCGAGGGCTCCTCGGGCGCGCTGACGCCGTACATGAGCATCGGCCTCGACGTTCATCACATCAGCGTCGACAACGGCCGGGACAACACCAGCTCGGACCTCGTCGCGCGCTTCGGCCTCGAGTGGGAGGCGACGGCCAAGCTCGGCGTGATCGGCGAGTTCGGGGTGGGGAATCCCGCAAACGATTTCATCCTGGGGCTGAACATCCCGTTCTGATTCGACGACGAGCGCTTCGGCATCGTTTCCGGGCCCCGGGCGGTTTTCCGGGGCCCGGTTTCTTGTCCTGTAATCGCAGCTTCCGCAATGGGTTACCGGAGTCCTTCCGAGGGGGCCGTCGAGCCGGCTCCAGGACGGCGCGCGCGCCCAGGTCGTACGAGACCGCGCAATTTACGGCTTAAAACATTGTCATATAACCACTTCCATGGTTTCAAAAAATTCGATTTTCCGGCTTGTCCACCTCCCGGGCCGATGCTAGTGTTCCGCGCCTTTGCTCCGGCGACTCATCGGGTCGGTTTTTCGCCCCGAAAAAGCTTGTAAATCGCCATAATTGCAACGAGTTGCCGGATGGCGCTCAGCCGTCTTCGAAGGCCTGCCGAAGAACCCGTTCGGCAAGCCCTCCGGCTGTGGAAAAGAGGTGGATAGCGGGGTTGGAGGAGCCTGCTATCTTCCAAGAGGGCATAGGTTTCAAGAGATCTACACCTTTGTGGACAACTGCTCGCCGATCTCCGTGACAAAGAACCGCGCCTGCTTTTCAGGGCCGATGGCCGCGGTTCTCCTCCGATCCTGGCCTTGTGGATAACTCAGCAGTCAGCGCCAACCAACAAGGATCGTTCCGATGGCCGTCGACCCCACCCCGGTATTCTGGAACCGCATCCTCGACGCCTTGCAGCAGCGACTACCGTCCCAGCAGGCGTTCGACACGTGGTTTCAACCCGTCCAGCCCCGCCGCGTGAGCGACGAGGTGATCGAAATCGAAGTCCCCAGCCTGTTCTTCGCCGAGTGGATCCAGCAGCACTACCTCGAGGTTCTGAGCGCGAGCGCGGAGGCGGCGCTAGGCATCGTCCCCCGCTTCCAGTTCACGGTGTGCCCGGAGCTCGCGCTCGTGCCGCACTCCGCGCCCGAACTCGAGCCGGTCCCCGCGCGCGTCCAGCGCGCCCCTGTCGCTCGTCCGGACACGCCTCATCCCGACCGCGGGCTGAACGGCCGCTACACGTTTTCGACGTTCGTCGTCGGCGCCTCGAATCACATGAGTCACGCGGCGTCCCTGGCCGTGGGCGAGAAGCCCGGCGTGCTCTACAACCCGCTGGTGATCTACGGCGGCGTGGGCCTGGGCAAGACCCACCTCACGCACGCCATCGGCCACCGCATCCTCGAGGATCGCCCCGAGGCGGTGATCTACTACATGTCGGCCGAGAAGTTCATGAACCAGATGATCGCGGCCATCCAGACCGGCTCGACGCTCGCGTTCCGCGAGAAGTACCGCCGGGCCGACCTCCTCCTGATCGACGACGTGCAGTTCCTCGCGACCAAGGATGCCACCCAGGAGGAGTTCTTCCACACATTCAACGCCCTCTACGAGTCCCAGAAGCAGATCGTCCTCACGTCGGACAAGCCGCCGCGGGAGATCGAGGGCCTCGAGGAGCGGCTGGTTTCCCGCTTCAACCAGGGGCTGGTCACCGACGTCAAGCCACCGGAGCTCGAGACCCGCGTCGCGATTCTCCAGAAGCGCGCGGCCGCGGATCGCTTCTACCTGCCGGGCGAGATCGCGCTCCTGATCGCGAGCCACGTGAAGGGCAACGTGCGCGAGCTCGAGGG
>JBDTYW010000177.1:0-5180 GCA_040005445.1 Candidatus Eiseniibacteriota bacterium | reverse complement strand
GTGAAACGCGCGGTCCGCCACGCGGACGCGCTTGAGCAGGCGGAAGCGCTCGACGATCACCGCCCAGGTGGCGACCGAGAGCACCATGAGGAGGAGCAGCAGGAGCTTGTTGAACGTGCCCGACTGCGCGACCAACGCGGGCACACTGGCCCGGGCGCCGGCCTGCAGGGGCGCCCAGATTGCTGGGAGCATGCAGATCCTCCATGGCATGAACAGGACGTGCGCGACGCCGTCCCCGGTCTTTCCTCAGACGCTTCGTGGCGGGCTCGGGATTCGACCTTAGCATAGGAAACCCGCGCCCGCCAACATCATGCGGCGCAGGGTCGGAGGTCCGGCGATGCTGCGTCGCCGCCCCGGTCGCGGGGTTGACCGCGACGCGCGCGTGGCCCATTGTGCTTGCGACGGATCGCCCCCCGGGAGGATTCCACCGATGCGCCGCCTTCGCACCCTGCGCCCCCCGCTGCCGGCACTCGCACGCGCGCTGGTCCTGGGCGCGCTGGGGCTGTTGCCCGCCCTGGCAACGGCCCCCGCGAGCCTCGCCCAGGCGCCGATCTCGCCCGCCCGCTACGTGGCGCCCGCCGGCTACCGTACGAAGGAATTCACGCTCGTCCGCTCGGAGGGCTGGTTCCATCTCTTCTACATCCGCGAAAACCTGATCCAGGGCGCTCCGACCGAGCGTTCGCTCGGCCACGCGATCTCGCGCGACCTGTACACCTGGGCGGAGCAGGACACCATCCTGCCCGTTCTCCCCGGGACCTTCGAGGGATCGCAGATCTGGGCGCCGCACCTGGTCCGGGTGGACGGCCTGTGGCACCTGTTCTATCCGGCCATGCGCAACGAGCCGGCGCAAGGCTATCGCCTGGCCCAGTGGATCACCGAGGCGACCTCGACCGACCTTTATCAGTGGACCCGCCGCGCGACGCCGCTGTTCGACAACTCGATCTTTCCCTGGGCGTATTACGACACCACCGTCGCGCTCGGCCGCGACTGCCGGGATCCCTTCGTGTTCCGGGATGAGGCGCACGGCGAGTGGCTGATGTACGTCTCGACGAGGCCCGCGTTCCAGCCGACCGCCATGGCGGTGGGGATCGTCGGCTCGAGCGACCTCGAGCACTGGTCGGACCGTGGCTATGTCCCGCTCACGCTTCCGAACGTCGCGTTCTCCGACGTCGCCGAATCGCCGGTCATCCTCACGCGCGACGGCTCCCGCCTGCTCTTCCTGTGGACCACGGACGCGGACCAGTCGCTGACCTACGGCACCTCGAACGATCCGGTGACCGGCTGGGGGAACAGCCAGAGGCTGCGCTCGATGCTCGGACACACGACGATCGGCTGGTGGGCGGCCGAGACCCTGAAGGACGGCGCGCGCTCGTACTTCGCGTCGGTGCACGACACGTGGATCGATTTTTGGGACCAGACCTGGGTCGCAGCCGAGCAGTTCCAGCTCACGCCGCCCGATCCCGGGCAGGTCTTCGCGGCGCGCTTTTTGCCCTCGGAGGCGATCGCCGGCGACAGCGCGATGATCCGGGTCACCTCCGCGAGCAGCGCGGGACGCCGCGTCGCCCTGTCCTACCTGCGGATCCGCGGTGAGGTTGTCGACACGCTCGATGCGCCGGCGTGGGGACTGCCGGACAGCCTGACACTGGACGCGGACTCGACGGACGCGCCGGTCGTGGTTCCCGCGGGGCTCAACGACGGGCGCCCCTGCCTGTTGAGCGTGGGCCTCACGGGAGCGGGCGAGACCGCGCGGCCGGACACGCTGCGGGTGGGCGTCCGCGATCCGCTCTACGACGACCCGCCGGCGGAGCTCGAGGAGCCCCCGGTCGAGCCCGTCCGTCCCGTATGGCTGCCACGGCTCCGGCAGGTCCGCTTCGAGAGCGCACAGGTCGCGCCGGCCTGGACGGTCGAGGTGTTCGACGTGCGCGGGCGTCGCGTGTGGAGCGGGCGGGCAGGCGACGGCGAGCGGAGCCTGACGTGGTCCCTCGGGCCGGCGTCGGCGACACGGCCGGGGATCTACTTCGCGCGCGTGCGCACGGGCAGCGCGCCGCCCCAGCGGATCAAGCTCGTCGTCTACTGAGAGGTCCGGGGCCGAGTCGACCGCGATCAGCGCAGGCGGGCATCCAGGGCCAGCAGGAGATGCTCCGCCGGATCGGCTTCGTTCAGCAACGCGTCCCCGAGCGCGCGCCTCGCGCCCGCCGTGGGCTCGGCGCCGTAGTGCGCGAGCAGGAGCACGGGGCGACCCTTCACGATCGCGCGCGCATGCCGCACCATCTCGGGCCACGACTCCGGGGCACGCAAACCTCCGAGCACGACCCCGCACACCAGCGCAAGATCGGGATCCCCCACCAGCTCGTCCACCGAATCTACCTGCGCGACTTCGGCGTCGAGGACGCGCGCGCACAGGAACAGGGATTCGGGAGGCGTGCGGCCGTCGGCCATCTCGACCACGAGCACCCGCGGCATCGCGGCATGGGCCTCGAGGGAAGCCGCAGGCTGTGGAGCCCCGGCGCTCGGCGCCTGGTACGAAACCGGGAGCCGCGCCGGCGCGGCCTCGATCGCCGGCGGCAGCGGGGCCTCGTCGGCCCGCAGCGAGCCCGCGGAGCGCGGACGGCCAGGCAACGCCCGCCCGAGTGTGCGCAAGAGTCCCTTCGCGCCGCCGGCCAGTCCGCGCACGACGCCGCGTTCGAGCGCCTCGAGGCGATCCGCCGCGTAGTCCTCGCTCTTCTTCCAATCCAGGACGTGGGTGCTGCAGTAAGGACAGAGCGCGACATGGGCCTGGCGTTCCGCGCGGCCGGAGCGCTGGCGCCCGCCCGGCACGAGGTCGGCGCGCAACTCGACCCAGGGCGGACAGCCGCCGCGCTCCTCGCGCGCCTCTCTCAGCCGGGCGCGCAGCGCGAGCAGGTGTGCGTCCAGTTCCGAGCCGTCGGGCGCGTCGCGCGGGATGTGGGGTTCCAGGGGCGTCATCACATGGAATTCATCGGCGGACCGGAGCCCGGCCGGTAGTTCAATCCTAACTTCCCATCAACCAGTCGCTTGGGACGATCTCTTCAAGTGTTTTCCAGAGTTCGCTCAGCCCGGCGGCCAGGCCAGGGCGCGGCCCCCGAGGATGTGGGCATGCAAGTGGGCGACGGACTGCCCGCCCTCGGGCCCGGTATTCGCCACGAAGCGAAAGCCGCGTTCCGGGTCGAGCAACCCCTCGCGCCCCGCGACCGCGACCGCCGCACGTACGAAGCGCCCCGCGTAGGCGGGGTCCTCTTCGGCGAGCGCGGCGAGCGAGTCGAGATGGCGCCGCGGCACGACCAGCACGTGCACGGGCGCTCGCGGATCGATGTCGCGGAAGGCCACGAACTCCTCGTTCGACCAGATCAGCTTCGTGGAGATCGCGCCGGTGGCGATGCGGCAGAACAAGCAGTCGTTCATGATTCCTCCGATGCCGGCGTGGCGGGCGCACGAGCGAGAGTGACGGTCGTGCCGTAGTCGGGGACGCCCGACTCGGCATCGTGGCGATCGAAAGCCAGGAGCCCGTTGACCTCGGGCCAGAAACCCTGCACGTTTCCGGGCGCGATCGGCGCCGCGCGCGCGCGGCCGCGGAAGTGCCCGGTGGCGGAGGCGAGCACCACGGCGTCGCCGTCCGCGATCCCGCGCGCGGCGAGATCCTCGCTCGCCACCAGGATGTCCTCACGGCGCGCGCCGGTCAGCGGGTCCTTCGCCTCGTGGACCATCGAATTGAACTGCTTGCCCCGGCGCGTGGTCAAGGACAGCGTGCCGGGAGCCCGCGCGCGCGATGCCAGCTCGACGATCTCGAATCGCGCGCGCCCGCCGGGCCGTTCGAAGCGGCCCCCGTCGCACAGGTGCCGCCCCCCGTACTGCACCTGGTCCCCCTGCACGGACAGCTTCTCGATGCCGGCGTAGAACGGGACGGCATGCGCAATCTCCGCGCGCAACGCCGCCGAGTCCTGGCGCGGCAGCCGGGCGCCGTCGGCCGGCCGCGCGCGGCGCGCGATCTCGACCAGGGGCTCCCACTCGTTGCGCGCCTCCCCCGGCCGCGGCCCCGGGACCTCGGGCGAGAACACGATGCGGCGCTCGGTCGTGGTCTCGGTACCGCCGCCCTCCTGCTCGTAGCGCGTGCGGGCGGGCAGCAGTAGGACGACGTCCGCCGGCTCGACCAGCATCTGGTTCGTCAGCACGATGTCCTGGTGAATGCGCAGCGGCACGCGCGCGAGCGCCGCCTCGACGTACGCGGGATCGGGGAGCGTCTCGAGGAAATTGCCGCCGACGACGTAGAACGCGTCGAGTTCGCCGGCGTGGGCGGCGTCGATCATCGAACGCGCGTCGAGTCCGGCGTGCTCGGGGGGGGCGAAGCCCCACAGGTCCGCCATCGCGGCCCGCCCGGCGGCATCGAGCGGCCGGCCGCCGGGCAACCCGTTCGGGATGCATCCCACCTCCGATCCGCCCTGCACGCCGGAGTGGCCGCGGATCGGCATCAGCCCCGCACCGTCCCGGCCCACCATGCCGCGCGCCAGCGCGAGATTCACGATCGCGCGCACGTTCGAGGACCCGGTCGCGTGCTGCGTCACGCCCATGCTCCACACGAACACGACCCGCTTCGCCTCGGCATACATGCGGGCGAAGCGCTCCATCGACTCGCGCCCCGCGCCGGCGAGCGCGGCCAGCGACTCCCAGGACGCGCCGCGGGCCTCCGCCTCGACCGCCGCCCAGTCCTCGGTGTGCGCGTCGACCCAGGCGCGGTCCACGCCCCCCAACTCGATCAGCGCCTTGAGCACGCCGGTGAAGAACGCGGCGTCGCCGCCGTGGTCGAGGGGGTGGTGCGCATCGAGCAGCCTGGTGCCGAAGAGCGCGCTCTCCGCGACCGACGGGATCCAGTAGCGCGTGAGCCCGGGCTCGGCGAACGGATTGACCGAGATGATGCGCGCGCCGCGCTGCTTCGCGTAGTAGAGGTACTTGGTGGTCACCGGCTGGTTGTTCGCCACGTCCGCGCCGACGAGCACGATCAGGTCGCTCTCGATCCAATCCACGTACGAACAGGTCGATCCGGTCGCGCCCAGCATGCTCTTGAGCACTCGCGTCGAGGGCGCATGACAGAGGCGCGCGGAGTTGTCGACGTTGTTGGTGCCGAGGAAGCGCATGCCCTTCTGCAGCGCGTAATAGACCTCGTTGGT
>JBDTYW010000176.1:0-5186 GCA_040005445.1 Candidatus Eiseniibacteriota bacterium | reverse complement strand
CCCGCGGCGTGACCACCACCTGCGGCTCGCGCATCCTCGAACATTATGCGCCGCCGTATGACGCCACCGTGGTGTCGCGGCTCAAGGCCCACGGCGCCGTGATCGTCGGCAAGACCAATCTCGACGAATTCGCGATGGGCTCCTCGACCGAGAACTCGGGCTACGGCGCTTCGCGCAATCCCTACGACGTGTCGCGCGTGCCGGGCGGGTCGTCGGGCGGCTCGGCGGTCGCGGTCGCGACCGGGGCGGCGGCGGTCGGCCTGGGCTCGGAAACCGGGGGCTCGGTGCGCCAGCCCGCCGCGTTCACCAACCTGCTGGGACTCAAGCCGACGTACGGCCGGCTGTCGAGGTACGGCCTGGTGGCCTTCGCCAGCTCGATGGACCAGGTCGGCGTGTTCTCGCGCTCGGCGGCGGACGGCGCGCGTGTGCTGGCCGCGCTGTCCGGGCACGATCCGCTGGACGCCACCTCGCTGCCGGGGCCGGGGCTCGACTTCGACGCGCTCGATCTCGGGCCGGACACCGCGCGCGGCCTCGTGGTCGGCGTGCCGCGGGCGCTGTTGGGCGAGGGGCTCGACGCCGACGTGGCCGAGGGCCAGCGCATCGTCGAGGCGGCGCTCGAGGCCGCGGGCGCGACCGTGCGCGAGGTTCACCTGCTGCCGCCCTCGTCGTGGGTGGCGACCTACTACCTGCTCGCGACCGCCGAGGCCTCGAGCAACCTGGCGCGCTTCGACGGCATCCGCTACGGCCTGCGCAAGAGCGCGCCGAACGTGCTCGACCTTTACCGGGAGACGCGCGAGGCCGGCTTCGGCGCCGAGGTCAAGCGGCGCATCCTGCTCGGCACGTACGCGCTGTCGGCCGGCTACTACGACGCCTACTACCGCAAGGCGCAGAAGGCGCGCCGGCGCATCCAGCTGGACCTCGCGGCCGCGCTCGAGGGCTGCGACGCCCTGCTGTTTCCGACCACGCCGACGCCCGCGTTCAAGCTCGGGGAGAAAGCCGACGACCCGCTCGCCATGTACCTGAGCGACATCTTCACGATCGGCGCGAACCTCGCGGGGCTGCCGGCGCTGTCGGTGCCGGCCGGCTTCACCGGCGGGGGGCTGCCGGTGGGCGTCCAGTTCACGGCGCGCGCCTCGCGCGAGGACCTGCTGTACCGCCTCGCGGCCGCGCTCGAGCACCAGTTGACCGATCCCGAGGAGCGCCGGTGGCCTACGAAACCGTCCTAGGACTCGAAGTCCACATCCAGCTCGCGACCCGCAGCAAGCTGTTCTGCGCCTGCCCGAACGAGTTCGCCGGCGAGCCGAACACGCGCGTGTGCCCGGTGTGCCTCGGCCTTCCCGGCGCGCTGCCGACGCTCAACGCCGGCGCGGCGACGATGGTCGCGCGGCTCGGCCTCGCGCTGGGCGCGACCGTGCACGAGCGCTCGATCTTTGCGCGCAAGAACTACTTCTATCCCGACATGCCGAAGAACTACCAGATCTCGCAGTACGACCGCCCGATCGTCACCGGGGGCTTCCTCGACATCGGGACCGCGGCGGCGCCGCACCCGGTGCCGATCACGCGCGTCCACCTCGAGGAGGACACCGGCAAGTCCTCGCATCCCGAGCGCGCAGGCGATCGCGAGGAGACCCGCCTCGACTTCAATCGCTGCGGCGTGCCGCTCGCGGAGATGGTCTCCGAGCCCGCGCTGCGCTCGGCCGACGAGGCGTTTGCCTACCTGACGGCGCTCAGGCGGCTGGTGCGCTGGCTCGGCATCTCCGACGGCGACATGGAGAAGGGAAGCCTGCGCTGCGATGCCAACGTATCGCTCCGCCCGGTCGGGCAGACCGCGTTCGGCACGCGTAGCGAGATCAAGAACCTGAACTCGATCATGGGCGTGAGGAACGCGATCAACGCCGAGGTCGTTCGCCAGGCGAAGTTGCTGGACGAAGGCGGGACGATCACCCAGGCGACGCTGCTGTGGGACCAGGACAAGGAGCGCCTCCAGGTCATGCGCTCGAAGGAGGAGGCGCACGACTACCGCTACTTCCCCGAGCCCGACCTGCCGCCGCTCGACTTTGGCGCCGCCGCGCTCGAGGCCGAGCGCCACGCGCTCCCCGAGTTGCCGCTCGCGCGCGCGCGGCGCTTCGAGTCCGTCCTCGGCCTGCCCGCGTATGACGCGGACCTCCTGACCGACGCGAAGGACCTAGCCGACTACTTCGAGGACACGGTGAATGCCGGCGCGCCCGCGAAGGCTGCCGCGAATTGGATCGGCAACGATGTGCTGCGCACGCTCAAGGAGACGGGGCAGTCGCTCGCCGAGTTCCAGCACGCGATGCCGGCGGCGCGCTTCGCGGGGCTGCTCGCGCTCGCCGCGGGCGGGTCACTGTCGTCCAAGCTCGCGCGCGACCTGTTCGGGGTGATGCTGCGCGAGGATGGCGCGCCCGCCGATCTCGCGAAGGCGCACGGGCTGGTGCAGGAGTCCGACGCCGGGGCGCTCCTGGCCGTCGCCGAGGCCGTGCTCGACGCCAACCCTGGCGTCACCGCCGACTTCCTGGGCGGCAAGGAAAAGGCCCTGACCTTCCTGGTGGGACAGCTCATGAAGGAGACGAATGGACGCGCCAATCCCGCTATGGCGCAACAAGTTCTACGCGAAGCCCTGGGGCGGCGGGCGACCGCCGGCTGAACCCTAAGTGACCACGCCCGGGGTCCCCGCGCCCCACGGCCCGCGCGTGCAGGACCTCGTGCGCGCCGCGGAGGCGCTGGCGGAGGACACGGCGCCGACCGCCTCAGAGCGCATCCTGGTCGTGCTGCCCGATCGCACGCGCGCATTCCCGATCGAACCCGTGCTCCCGGTCCTGCTGCGCGCGCTGCTCGCGCGCGGGGCCCGGCCCGTCCACCTCACGGTCGCGATCGCCTCGGGCAGTCACGTGCCGGGCGAGGCCGACGTCGCGCGCCTGGGATCCCTGCCCCCCGAGGTTCGCTTGCTCCGGCACAACCCCGACGGGCCGTCCACATCGCTCGGCACGACCGCGCGCGGCACCGAGGTGCGGGTCCATCCCGCGCTCGTCGAGACGGACACGGTGCTCGCGCTCGGCGGCCTCGCGTTCCACTACTTCGCCGGGTTCGGCGGCGGCGGCAAGATGCTGTTCCCCGGCCTCGGGGAACGGCGCTCGATCGCGAGCAACCATCGGCTCACGCTCGGCGACGGGCCGGGCCTCGCGCCCGGCGTCGAGCCCGGGCGGACGGGCGACAATCCGGTTTGGCTCGACCTGCGCGAGGCCCATCACCTGCTGCCGCGCGCGCGCCACCTCACGCTCTGGCGCGCGGACGGGGACTGGTGCGGAGACCGCTGGTCGGAGTTCGAGGTGTTCGACGCGCTGTGCGACTCGTACGCCGCTCCGGCGCGCGTGGGCGAGCGGCACGGCGCAGACCTCGTGCTCGCGTCGTGCGGCGACGCGGCGCGGGAGATCGACGTGGTGCAGGCCCACAAGGCGTTGTTCCACGCGGCCCTGTTCGTGCGCGACGGCGGGGAGATCGTGCTGTTCGCGGAGTGCCCCGAGGGGATCGGCTCGCCTGCGCTCGCGCGCTGGCTGGCGCAGCCGGACCGCGTCACGCTCGAGGCGCGCGCGCGCGAGGCCTACGACCTGAACGCCCAGACTGCGATCTCGCTGGCCGCGATCGCGGCCCGTGCGCGTGTCCCATGGGTCGCGGCGAATCCGCCGCGGGCGCGCGCGCGGTCGGGCATCGCGACCGCGACGCCCGACCAGGCGGCGCGCGGGGAGCGCGTGCTCACGCTCTCCGCGGCGGCCGACCGCATCCCGGCGCCGACGTCCTTGTGATCGCTCCCGGGCGGGCCTAGACTCGGCGGCATGCGCATCCTGATCGTCGGCTCGGGCGCGCGCGAACACGCGCTCGCCTGGCAGCTCTCCCGTTTCGGGCACCAACTCCATGCCGCTCCCGGCAACCCGGGAATCGAGCGCGTCGCGCGCTGTCATGACGCACGCCTCGACGACGTCGCCGGCCTGGTCGCGCTCGCGCGCGCGCTGGCGGTGGACCTCGTCGTGGTCGGCCCCGAGGCGCCGCTCGCGCTCGGGGTCGTCGACGCGCTCGACGCTGCGGGGATCGCCGCGTTCGGACCGACGCGGACCGCGGCGCGGCTCGAGAGCAGCAAGGTCTTCGCCAAGGAATTCATGGCCCGGCACGGGATCCCGTCGGCGCCTTTCCGCGTCGCCGGGTCGGTCGAGGATGCGCTCGCGGCCGCTCACGCGTTCGGCTGGCCGTGCGTGCTCAAGGCCGACGGCCTCGCCGCGGGCAAGGGAGTCGTGGTCGCACGCGGGGAGTTCGAGGCGCGCGCGTTCGCCGGGGCGTGCCTGCGCGAGCGCCGCTTTGGCGATGCGGGCGCCCGCCTCGTGGTCGAGGAGTTCCTCCCCGGTGAGGAGGCGTCGCTGTTCTTCCTGTCGGACGGGGAGCGCGTGGCGCGCTTCGAGCCCGCGCGCGACTACAAGCGGTTGCTCGACGGCGACCTGGGGCCAAACACGGGCGGCATGGGCGCGCTCGCGCCCGCGCCGCTCGACGCCGGCCTGTGCGCGCGCATCGAGGCCGAGGTCGCGCGTCCGACGATCGCGGGCATGGCGCAGGAGGGCGCACCGTTCCGGGGATTGCTCTACGTGGGCCTCATGCTCGGGCCTGCGGGCGCGCGCGTGCTCGAGTACAACGTGCGTTTCGGCGATCCCGAGACCCAGGTGCTGATGCCGCTCGTAGCCGGCGACCTTGGTGAACACTTCGCCGAGTGCGCGCGCGGCGCCCTGCGCTCGCCGCTCGAGTTCACGGACGGCTTCTCCGCCGGCGTCGTTCTGGCCACGCCCGGGTATCCCGAGGCGCCGCGCGCGGGCGGCGTGCTCGCCGGTCTCGAGCGCTGGCCCTCGCCGGAAGAAGAGGACGCGAACGCGACCTGGTGTTTCCATGCCGGGACGCGGCGGGACGACGACCGGCTGGTGGCTTCGGGGGGGCGCGTGCTCACGATCGTGGCGCGGCGCCCGACGCTCGGCGAGGCGAGGCGTGCCGCGTACGAGGGGCTGCGCTCGATCGCGCTCGTCGGCGGCCAGGCGCGCGGCGACATTGCCGCGCTCGCGCAGGGCGCGGTGGGGGGCTAGTGTTCCGTAACGTAAGTCATGTTACCATGTCTCCCGGGTACAATCTCTCCC